>JAIMBJ010000005.1 GCA_023511455.1 Bacillota bacterium | reverse complement strand
GAGAAAGGCTACGCCACCATCCAGCTCCCCGACTACTTTGAGAGCATCAACCGCGACCCCACCTATCACCTCACGGTCGTGGACGATGGCGAGCGGGAGGACTTCGTGCTGGTGAAAGTCGTGCGGAAAATCCAGAACAATCAGTTCGTGATCCGCACCAGCGCCCCACACGTGGAAGTCTCCTGGGAAGTGAAAGCGATTCGGAACGACCGCTACGTGCAGAAGAATGGCTTCCATACGGTTCAGGAGAAAGAGGACGAGATCAAGGGCAAGTACGTGCAACCGGAACTCTACGGAATGCCGAAAGAGTACGGCATCCACTACCGCCCGGAAATGGAGCAAGGGCATCCGGTGAAGCAATAGCCCTCACCCCCATCCCCTCTCCCGAAGCGTCGGGAGAGGGGAGCAGACGGATGAACCACGTGGGGCAATTGTCATTCTGAATGAAAGGGAGGCGAACCACATGAAAACTACACTCGGTATCCTGTGGATGATAGCCATTGCCACCGCAGGCGTCGCCCAATCGGGAGGCGGTTACGACCTGTCGTGGGGCGTCATCAGTGGGGGAGGCGTCACCTTTAGCACGGGCGGCAACTACTCACTCGGCAGCACCATCGGGCAACCCGTCGCCATCGGGGCAAACCCGCTGCGCACTGGAGGCAGTTTTGACCTCACCGACGGCTTCTGGTTCGTGCGGTATGCCACCCTTTCCGGCAGGGTCACTTTGCGCGACTTTGTGGGCGATGTCACACTGGTTTCGGTGGAGTTGCAAATCCGCGCCGCAGGCAGCCTGACGCCGCTGCAGGTGCATACCCTATCGTTGAATGCCTCTGGCGATTACTCGTTGGTGGCTCCGCTGGACGGGGTGTATGACCTGTCGGCGAAGGGTTCGCACTGGCTGCGTCAGACGCTGGCGGGGATGGCGGTGTCGGGCGCGGCGACGGCGGACTTCTCGTTGTTGAACGGGGACGTAGACGGGGACAACGAGGTGACGTTGTTCGACTTCGGTGCGCTGGTGGCGGCGTTCGGCTCGATGCCTGGCGATAGCAACTGGAACGCAGAGGCGGACCTAGACGGTGACGAGGAGGTGACGTTGTTTGACTTCGGCATTCTCGTAGGCAATTTTGGCGAGGTCGGCGACGATTAGCGTCGCCCCCATAGAGGGTGTTCAACAAATCCGCTGGACTCCACTTGGGGTGCGAGGCTCCCGCCGAGCTGCAAAACTCCCCCGCTCGCGGGGAGGTTGGGTGGGGGCTCGGCTCACTGGGAGGTTCGTCCTCCAGCGGGCTACGTCCTGTGTATTCTCCAACACCCCCACTGCGTCAACCTTGAGAGGTGTTTACAGGTGCGACGCGTACGTCACGCTATACTCTCTTCTCATCGCTTGCACAGCAACTGCGCCAGCAGACCCGGACGGTAACCAAAACGGCGCATTTCCTCGACCGACAAGGCGCGTTTGCCGGAATACGCTATGACCAGCGACGTCTGTCCCTCCGCCGACCTGTCGTAATCACCGTCCGCACTCAGCACCGCCCATTGACCTGCGTCTCACCCCCGTTTTGCTTGCGTCTCCGCTACGGATATGTTATCATGTTAAATCGGATTCCAATCACCGATAATGAGACGCCTTATGCAAGCACAGGAGTTACGAGAGAAATACCTGCGATTCTTCGAGAGCAAGGGGCACAAGCGATTGCCGTCGGATAGTCTTGTGCCCAACGACCCATCGCTACTCTTCACCAGCGCGGGCATGGTGCAGTTCAAACCCTACTTCCTCGGGCTGGCAGCACCACCGCATCCGCGGGTGACCACCGTGCAGAAGTGCCTTCGCACCACCGACATCGAGTCCGTGGGCGACCATTCGCATCTCACCTTCTTCGAGATGCTGGGCAACTTCAGCTTCGGGGATTACTTCAAGCGGGAAGCCATCTTGTGGGCGTGGGAGTTCCTCACCGAGTGGCTGCACATCTCACCCGAACGCCTGCGCATCACCATCTATCTGGACGACGAAGAGGCATACGAGGTCTGGAACCGCGAGGTAGGTATTCCCGACCGCAAGATATTCCGCTTCGGCGAGAAGAGCAACTACTGGCCCGCGAACGCCATCTCGGAGGGACCGAACGGTCCGTGCGGTCCCTGTTCGGAAATCTTCTACGACACGCGCCCCGACCTGCCGCCAACGCCCGACGGCGTGTGGGACGACGTGCGCTGGCTGGAGATATGGAACCTGGTGTTCATGCAGTACGAGCGACACGATGGCGGCAAACTCACCCCGTTGCCGCGCAAGAACATCGACACGGGCATGGGACTGGAGCGCACGGCGGCGATACTGGCAGGTAAGGCGAGCGTGTTCGATACCGACGTGTTCCAGCCCATCATCGCGCGTATCGCCGACCTGAGCGGTCTCTCTTACGGCGGTTCGGACAGCCGTGAGGATGTGGCGTTCCGCCTGATTGCCGACCACATCCGCGCCACCACCATGTCCATCGCCGACGGCGTACTGCCCTCCAACGAGGGGCGGGGCTACGTCATCCGGCGCATCCTGAGGCGGGCGATGCTGCGCGGACAGAACGTGTTGGGCTTCGATCGCCCCTTCCTTGCAGAGGTGGCAACGGCGGTCATCGACACGCTGGGCGACGTCTACCCGGAGGTACGCGAGCGGCGAGACTACGTACTGCGCACCATCCGCAGCGAAGAGGAACGCTTCCGCCAGACCATCCAGGTTGGTTCACAGCGGCTGGCGGAGATGCTGGAGTCGCCCGAAGTGCAGGTAAGCAAGGTGCTTCCCGGCGAGCAGGCGTTTATGCTTTACGACACCTACGGCTTCCCGCTGGAGCTGACGCAGGAGGTGGCGGCAGAAGCGGGGATAGAGGTGGATGTGGAAGGATTCCGCATGGCGATGGAGGCGCAGCGCCAGCGCGCCCGTGAAGCCAGCGGCATCGCCACGCAACTGTTCGCCATCGCAGGCGACGCTGCGACGGAACTGCAGAAGACCCTGTCCCCCACGAAGTTTCTGGGCTACTGGCAGCACGAGTCGGAAGCGAAGGTGCTGGCTATCATCCGGCAGGGGGAGCCTGCGACCTTCGCCAGCGAGGGCGAGGAGGTGGAGCTGGTGCTGGACCAGACCCCCTTCTACGCGGAGGCGGGCGGACAGGTCGGCGACACCGGCTGGATCGAGGGCGAGAACTTCCTGTTCGAGGTGCGAGACACCCAGAAGGTGGGTGACCTGTACCCGCACATCGGCATCGTCACGCGTGGGCGTGTGGAGGTAGACTCGGCGGTAACCGCCCGCATCGATTCGCAGCGACGCTGGCACATCATGCGTAACCACACCGCCACCCACCTGCTTCACGCTGCGCTGCGGCAGGTGCTGGGTTCGCATGTGCATCAGGCCGGTTCACTGGTGGCACCCGACCGCCTGCGCTTCGACTTCACCCACACCAGCGCGATGACCGACGAGGAGATAGCCGAAGTCGAGCGTCTGGTGAACGAGCGGATTCTCGAGGACAGGCCGGTGGCGGTGCACTGGGACGTGCCGCTGGCAGAGGCGCGGGCACGTGGCGCGATGGCGCTGTTTGGTGAAAAGTACGGCGACACGGTGCGCATGATCGAGGTGCCCGGCGTGAGTCTGGAGCTGTGTGGTGGCACCCACCTGGAGCGTACCTCGCAGATTGGGCTGTTCAAGATAGTCTCAGAGGGAAGCGTGGCGGCGGGCGTGCGGCGCATCGAGGCGGTTACAGGCTGGGGCGTGTATCAGTATATCCGCCAGCAACAGGAACTGCTGGAGAGCGCGGCATCGCGCCTGAAATGCGCCGTGCCCGACATCCCCACCGCCATCGAGCGACTGCAGGCGCAACGGCAGGAGCTGGAGAAGCAGCTGGAGCAGTTGCGTCGCAGCGCGGCGGCGCGTTCGCTGCAATTTGAGCCGGTGGAGATAGCCGGACTGCAGGTCGTTACCGGACGGGCTGATGGCGTGGATGCCCAAACGCTGGCTTCTCTGGCGGACCAGGCGGCACAGAGAGCCGACCTGGTGGTGCTCGCCGCCGCTACGGATGGTAAGGCGTTGTTTGTCGCGAAGGCGAAGCCATCGGCGGTGACAAAGGGTGTACACGCGGGCAATCTGGTGCGCGAGCTGGCGCGAATGAGCGGAGGAGGTGGCGGCGGACGCCCTGAATTTGCTCAGGCAGGCGGGCGCGACGCAGACAAAATCCCGCAAGCTCTACAGCAGGTGCCCCGCTTGCTGGAACAGATGGTCACAAAATAACAAAAATTCCGATGATTTTTTGCCCGAAACCCGCGAAAACCGCTTCTGTGGCACGATTCTTGCTATATATATGTGATGGAACCCCGTGAGACGGGGTGGGGTCAGGCACACCGCTGGCGATAATTGTCAGCAGGCGGTGCCGGCAGGGCGCGAAAGATGGTTTCGCGCTGGCGCGCCTGGACGCGCTTCGCGTCGGGCTGCGAGGAGGTGAGCAGCCACCTTCTCGCCTAACGGTGCACTCGCAATGCCGCCGGATGGAGGTCATCCGGCGGTTTTCCCTTTACACGTGAACGTTGAACAGCACGCCAATCAGATAGGTCAACACCCCAACCACGAAGGCGATAGCCGTCATCTCCAGCCCACTCACCCACCACTTGCGGGTGGTGACCAGGCTTTTCGCTGCGCCCACTGCGAAGTGCGCCAGCACACTCACCAACGCAGACCAGAAAACCGCTTCCCAGCCCCTTGCGAAGAAGAAGGGCAGCACCGGTATTAATCCACCGATTGCCGTCGACACCATCGAAGAAAACAGCGACACCCATGGGTTCGGGAAGCTGGCTTCGGAAAGCCCCAGCTCCTCATGTGCCATCTGCCGCAGCATCTGGTCGGGCTTCTCCGCCAATCGGTGCGCCATGGCGTCCGCCTCCTCTTTGGAGAAGCCCTTCAGCTGGTAAAACAGGCTCATCTCCTCGACCTCTTCTTCCGGGTTTTCTAGGATCTCCTTGCGTTCGCGAGCCAGCTCCGCCTCGTAAACCTCACGCTCCGACTTCGCTGCCAGAAACG
Source organism: Bacillota bacterium (assembly GCA_023511455.1). NCBI lineage: Bacteria > Bacillati > Bacillota > Bacillota bacterium. Next base: position 180,404 of record JAIMBJ010000005.1, on the reverse strand, counting down.
CTCCAGAACCCATCGACAGCGCACTCGCCAGCGTGCCCACCAGCCCGGCAATCAACACCGTCTGGTGTCCCTCTGCGCTGCCTGCACTGTATCCTGCCATGCCGGAAACGATGCCGAACACCGCGCCCAACCCGTCATTGACCCCGTAGATGGCATCGCCAATCCACGAACCACCGCGCACGTGCCAGTGCTCCCGCTGCAGGATGCGCTCTACCGGATGCTCTCTTTCCGAAGCGGCGTAAAGAGCGCGCGTGACGTGGGCGTGTTCCTCTTCATCTCGCATTACTCGCTGCGCGATTTCGGCGGTGCGCTCATCGCCCAGTTGCTGCATCCCCAGATAGCGCACGACCGCTTCATCCTCATGCTCCTCCATGCGCCGCAACACCATTTCGGGACTTGCCAGATACGCCTGCCAGCCAAACAGCGGCTTCACCCTGTCGATTTGCGGTGGTTTGCCTCCCAGCTCTTCCAGACGCTGGCTCCATTCCTTCGCGTGACGCTCCTCCACCTGCGCCAGCTGTTCCAAAATCTGCTTTTTGCGCGGGTCCTTCTCACGTCTTGCCAGTATACGGTAGGTCTCCGCACTGGACAACTCCCCACGAATGAGTTCTTCCAGCGATGCCTTCAGGCTGTCGTGCTTACTCATCTGTTTACTCCTAACGATAACGATTCTCATTACCATTATAGCATAACTTGTGGATAAAAGCACAAACGAGCCTTCAGCCCAACCTTTCTGTTGACAATGCCCCATCAAAACCTGTACAATTTGCACGCAGGAGGAATGGGGCGATGGTAGGCTCTCTGGGCAAAACACTGGTTCTTATTGGGGGGATGCTCGTCCTGATTGGTGCATTGATGTGGGCGATAGAACGCTTTGCCGGCGCGCGGGGCGGTGGTCTGCTGCCCGGTGACATCGTCTGGCGCAAGGGAAATTTCAGCGTGGGCATCTTCCTGGGAACCAGTATTGCTTTGAGCATCCTGCTAACGGTGATTCTGTGGGTGATTGGATGGTTGAGCAGACGATAGAACAGGCGACGCGCCTGCTGGAAGAATACACATACGACCTGCCGGAAGAGCGCATTGCGCAACAGCCGGTAGAACCGCGTGACAGCTCGCGCTTGCTGGTGCTGCACCGCGATACCGGCAATCGCGAACACCGTATCTTCCGCGATATTGTGGAATACCTTCGTGCGGGCGATACGCTGGTGCTGAACAACACTCGCGTCAGCGCACGCCGCCTGCGCGGTTTCAAAACGACCGGCGCTCAGGTGGAGGCTTTACTGTTGCGCGAGGTCGAAGCGGGTGTATGGGAGGCTCTCGTCCGCCCTGGCAGACGGCTGCCAGTGGGTAGTCAGGTAGTTCTGGAAGGTCAGCTCAAAGCCGAGGTGATCGCTTACCTGCCCGAGGGAATGCGCTTGCTGCGCTTCGAAGAGCCGGAAGCAGTGCATCGCCAGCCTCTGGGCGAAATACCCCTGCCACCTTACATCCGTCGCAAACTGGAAAACGAGGAACGCTATCAAACGGTGTACGCGGCGGTGAACGGCTCTGCGGCAGCTCCAACGGCGGGTTTGCATTTCACGCCCGAACTGCTGCAACGTATCCGTGAAATGGGCGTGCGCATTGTGTACATCACGCTGCATGTCGGAATCGCTACCTTCCGTCACCCGGAGCCGGAGCAACTGGCGCAGGGACGATTGCATCCGGAGTGGTACACCATCTCTGAAGAGGCTGCCGAAACCATCAACAGCACGCCCGGTCGCATCGTGGCGGTAGGTACCACCTGCGTGCGCGCGCTGGAGAGCGCAGCGGTAGATACGCGACGGGTGGAGGCAAAGTCTGGTAGCACGGAGCTGTTCATTCTGCCGGGCTTTCGGTTCAGAGTTGTAGAGGCGCTGGTAACGAACTTCCATCTGCCTGCTTCCACGCCCCTGCTGCTCACCTGTGCCTTCGCGGGCAAAGAGAACGTTCTGAATGCCTATCGCGAAGCGATTGCGATGGGTTATCGCTTCTTGAGTTTCGGAGACGCCATGCTCATACTGTAGGGGGATTGCACTGTGAGAACGTTAGAGGACTGGTTCAAATATCTGGAACAGCAGTACGTGGACGAGAAAAAGCAAGAGGAATCCAGACCTTCATCGGAACCGGCGTCACCCAGGCAGGAACCTGCAAGTTCCGAACAGGCAGCCGGCAGGGTGGTAGCACCTGCCGTTCAGCAGCCGCGGCGCGAGGAACTCCCCAGAGAACGTCCGGCTAAAACACCGCCTGCGCTGGAGCAGGTACGGGTTACAGAGGCACCGGTACCTGACCCTGCAGACTATATCTTCACCATCCGGCGTGCGGCGGTCGAACCCCCGGCTACTGCCGCCAAACCTGCGACTACCGCAGAGACCGAAGAGACAGCCAGACCGGTAGAGCCTGCGGAACAGGAGTCAGATACGAAGCGGGCGGTTGCGCAACCCGCTGCTCCGCCAGTGCAGGAGCAGGAAGAGGCGGTCGCTGAGACGCCCGTCCCGGAAGTGAGTGAACCACCTGCTGAAACGGTATCCCCCGAAACCGCCGTCGGACGAAAGGAACGTCCGCAGAGTGCAAAGCCGGTGAAACGTGCTCCATATACCCGCAGCGTGCGTCCCGTTCCGCCGCCCCAGTCCATCGAGGAGCTCTGGAAGCGTGTGCCCAAGCACGTGCGCCTGCTGGTAGAGCTGGGCGATGACGAAGTGACACAGAAGTATTATGACCGGCAATTCAAAGAGAGCCGTCAGGAACTGGTGGAGCGCCTGCTGAACCCTTCGCTCACGCTGGAAGATACCGCCCGTCTGCTGGGGGTTTGCCCCACGACTGTACGGCGCTACACCGAACGGGGTTTGCTCAACCACTACCGTACACCTGGCAACCAGAGGCGGTTCCGTTTATCTGACGTCATCGCCTTTCTGGAGGCGCGACAACAAGCGCAGGAAGCGCGGCGACGAAAGCGGTAGAACACGGTGCACATCGCCATCTTCTCTGAGTCCTATCCACCGGTAACCAACGGAGTGGCGGTTTCCGTCAGTACCCTGCGTCGTGAATTGCTGCAGCAGGGGCACCGCGTGACGGTGGTCACCACACGTCACCCCGATGCTCTCGCGCAGGAAGAGGATGTGATACGGGTGCCGTCGTTTACCTGGCTGTTCGCTCCAGACTATCCCCTGCCCCAGCCTCGCCCCCTGCCACAACTGCATCGCTTCTTCCAGGAAACTCGCGTCGACGTGATTCACGTGCAAATCCCTTTCCTGCTGGGGGTCATCGGCTTGCGCACAGGCAAACGATACGGGATACCGGTAGTGGCACATTACCATACGCTCTACGACTGCTACCTGCATTACGCTCCAGTACTGCCTCAGGGTGTTTTGCGAACATTGCTCTGGTGGCATCTCCGGCGGTTCTACCGGTGCGCGCAGGCAACCATCGTTCCTTCGTATTTCGCCTGCCGGTACCTGCAACGGCATGGGGTACAATCTCCCGCAGTAGAGGTGATACCGACAGGCGTGGAGTTTCACCCGCTTGTGGTCGACCGTGCGAAAGCAAGAGCGCGCTACGGTTTGCCTCCAGAAAGTCCGATACTGGTATATGTGGGCAGGCTGGCTCGCGAGAAAAACCTGAAACTGTTACTCGAGATGCTCCCGCTGGTTCATCGCGAGGTACCAGATATCCTGCTGTGGCTGGTAGGTAGCGGCAACGCCGAGGAGTTTCTTCGCAAGCAGGTTCAGCAGCGGGGGTTGTCACAAACTGTACGCCTGCAGGGCAGGGTTCTGCATGAGCATATCAGCGAAGTGTACGCGGCGGCGGATGTATTCGTATTTCCCTCTGTGACCGAAACGCAGGGGCTGGTATTGTGGGAAGCGCAGGCGCATGGGTTACCCTGTGTGGTGGTGAACGAAGGCGGTGCGCCCGAATCGGTGCGCGACGGCGCAGATGGTATACTGGTGCCAAACAACGCAGAAGCGTTTGCGCAGGCAGTGATTCGCCTGCTTTGGGATGAGACGTTGCGCCAGCAGATGGGGCAGAGCGCCCTGCACTCTCCCCGCTGGACGCCGCGAGCGATGGCGCAACGGGTGCTGGACGTCTACCAGCGCGTGGTTCACGCAGCGGGGAGTCCTGTCCCCAAACAGTGAGCTGGCTTGCGCTCCGGCGAAGACCGTCATGAAGGCTCATTCGGGCAAAGAGCCCGGTCATCACGGCAATGCACAGCGTGCTATAATGGAGCGGGGGGATGCAAAATGGCGATGCCACAAACGGTAAAACATCAGCGGCTGTGGCAACTGCCACCTTTGGCGGAAGCCTTGAAGAAGTTAAACCTGGTGTAGGGGTTTAAAAGCAAGATGCTCGACGAGCTGCGCGAGCTGTATCGCTACCGCGAACTGCTCTGGACACTGGTGCTGCGCGAACTGCGTGTGCGCTACAAGAACTCCTATCTGGGCTTCTTCTGGTCGCTGATTGTGCCGCTGGTCACGGTGGCGGTACTCACCATTGTCTTCAAGCGGGTCATGGGCATGGTCATCCCGAACTATTCGGCGTACGTGCTGGCAGCGTTTTTGCCCTGGATGTATTTTCAGACCGCGTTGTTAGACTCCTCGCAATCGGTGCTGGCGCAGATACAGCTGGTAAAGAAGGTATACTTTCCGCGCGAGGTGCTGCCACTGGCGGCGGTGCTGGCGAACCTGATACATTTTGCGCTCGCGCTGGTGGTGTTTTTCGTTTACCTGCTGGGCTACGTGGGCGCGCCTTTGCTGCCCAGTGTGGTGCTGTTGCCCGTACTCGTGTTTTTCCAGACGCTGCTGATTGCCGGGTTAAGCCTGATTATCTCTTGCCTGAATGTGTTTTACGAAGACACCAAATACATTGTCAGCATCGGCTTACAGCTGATGTTTTATCTGGTACCCGTGATTTACTTCTCCGAGCAGGTGTATCACGCCCAGCTCGCCTCTACCGAGGTGCAACGCTGGATATATCTGGTGTACCATTTGAACCCTGTCGCCATGCTGTTGACCGCCTACCGCAAGATCCTGCTGCCGCCCATCACCGTCCAGCAGGTAGGAGTGGTGCAGAAACAAACGTTCGTCTCGCTGCCGATGGACTGGGGGTTGCTGACGGTAGCGTGCGTGGTATCGGTAATCGTCTTTGTACTGGGTTACGCTTTCTTCAATAAACGCAAGTGGGATTTCGCGGAGCAGCCATGAAGGACACCGCAATCTTGCTGGAACACGTATCGAAAAGTTATCGTCTATCTCATCAGCCGTACTCCTCGCTGAAGGGTATTCTGCTGTCGATGTTCCGGTATCGGCGGCGAATCGAGGTTCATCAGGCGTTAAACGATGTGAGCCTGACTATCCGGCACGGCGAGACGGTAGGTTTAATCGGTGTCAACGGCAGTGGTAAGTCCACCCTGCTAGCGATTATTGCGCGGGTCATCCGCCCCAGCGCGGGCAGGGTGCAGGTGAACGGGCGAGTCGCACCGCTACTGCAGCTGGGCGTCGGTTTCCATCCCGACCTGACGGGACTGGAAAACGTGTATTTTAACGGCATTATTCTGGGGTTGACCCGGCAGCAGATTGCCGAACGCTTGCCGTCCATCATCCGTTTCGCCGAACTGGAGGAGTTTATCGACACGCCGGTACGCGCCTATTCCTCGGGGATGGTGCTTCGTCTGGGTTTTGCCGTAGCGGTACACACCGACCCCGAGATTATCCTGATGGACGAGGTACTGGCGGTGGGCGATGAAGCATTCCAGCATAAATGCCTGCGAAAAATACAGGAGTTCCAACGTGAGGGTAGAACTATTCTTTTAGTATCACATGACATGAACCAGGTGCGGCAGGTAGCAACCCGGACTGTGTGGTTACATCAGGGACGTGTCATGGCTGATGGCGCTACCGCCGAGGTAGTTGAGCAATATCTGACGTTCGCAGCAGAAATGGAAAAACGGGCGTTATAAAATCCGTGTTCGCATCACTCCATTGTGCGTTTCCGTCAGGATAACGTTCAGAGCGAAGAAGGTTGGTTAGAATGAGCGATTATCGATATACTGTCGAGACGCAATATGCTTTTACCCGGCAAATTGCCCGGCAGATTTCGTCGCACGCACCCGAGTCCGCGATAGAGGCACTCCTGCAAGCCGCTCAGCAATACTTCGAGGCGGCACAGGCAGCCCTGTGGAGCGTGGATCCGAGCACACGCCAGACCGTGCTCCTGAACGCGGCACCCCGGTCCATCCACGACGACCACTTTCCCACCGATAAGGTTCACGAAGCCATTGCGCGTGCCGCAGAAGCCAAAGAGCCCTCTCTGATCGCGCTGGATGAGTACTCTGGATGGTTTTATCCCTTCGCTCTGAAGTCGTATCCGCACGTCTACGTCATCAGCCTGCTCACCAAAACGCCTCTGCCCGACGACATCCACGACCTGCTAATCACCTGGTCCTCCCTCCTGTGCGTCTGTATAGAGCGATTACAGGCGCAGGCGTACGCGCAACAGGCTCAGAAACATCACGAACAGCGTTTGCGAGAGGTCACAGCGCTTTACGAAATCGGGCGGGCTATGGAAGGAAGCAACCTGCAGATGCTGCTGGACCTGATTACCCGCAAAGCCGCCGAAGTGATGGACGCGCAGGTCTGTTCGCTGATGCTACTCGACGAAGACGGACAGATGCTGGTCATTCGTTCCAGCTATGGCTTACCGGGCGAAGTCGTCGAACAGGCTCGCGTGCCCTGGGGGAAGGGCATCGCAGGACGGGTCGCAGCCAACGGCGAGCCCATGCTGATTACCGACCCCCGCACCGACCCCCGTCTTGCTGGCGAGGACGTGCCCTACCGCGAGGATATTGCGGCATCGCTATGCGTGCCTCTGCGTGATGGACATGGACAGGTGATGGGCGTGCTGAATATTCACCGGCGCAAGCCCGCTCATGTTTTTACCGAGCAGGATATGCGCCTTTTCAGCGTTTTCGCCATGCAGGCGGCGTCCGCCATTAAGAACGCACAGCTCTACAACGACCTCAAGCACCGGGTCAACGAGCTGTCGGTGCTCTCCGAACTGAGCGCAGCAGTGAACTCCTCTCTGGAGCTGGAGAAGATTTTGCAGCAAACCGCCGATGGTATTGTGGAAACCGTGCGTTTTGACCGATGCGCTATTTTCCTGCTGGATGAATCGGGTAAGCTGGCGATACCTCGTGCCCTGCGCGGTTATCACCCGAAAACGCTTGGCGACAAGCCGGTGCACGTGGCGGATGGGGTAATCGGTATCGCGGTGCGTGGCAAACAGCTGGTGCTGGTAGAAAACGCCCAGCAGTCCAGCCAGCCTGCACGTGGCTTTGGACGAATGCTGGGCACAAACGCCTTTCTGGTTGCCCCGATTTTAGCACGCAACCGTGTCATCGGCGTGGTGGTCGCCGACAATAAGCCCACAGGGCGTCCTATCGAGCGTGCCAACATCCAGCTGCTCACCACGTTCATCAATCAGGCGGGCATGGCGATCGAAAACGCCCGCCTCTATCACGATTTAGACCGACGCTACAGCGAGTTGCATAACCTCTGGGAGTATACCCGCAACCTGCTCAGCAGCATCGGCGTGGGTGTGGTAAGCATCGATAGAGACGAGATAGTGCTTACGTGGAACAACGCGGCGGAACGCATCACGGACGTGCCTCACGAGAAAGCGCTGGGTTACAAGCTGAAGGAGCTGGTCGCCCATTTCCTGCTACCGCCAGAAGAGGAAAAACAACTGCTCGAAATAGTCCGCCACCCATTCCTTACAGGCGAGCGGTATTCGCGTTTCAAGTGCGTGCTGCATCCCTCTCGGCGCGGAGAGGTTTACTTCAACTTCGAGAGCTCGCCTCTGCGCGCCCCAGATGGCTCGGTACAGGGTGTGGTGTTTGTGTTTGAAGACGTGACCCACGAGGTACAGATGGAGAAAGAGATTCAGCGTGTGGCGCAGCTGGCAGCGGTTGGACAGCTCGCGGCGACCGTCGCCCATGAACTGCGCAACCCACTCAGTTCCATTCGCGCTTCCGCACAACATCTGCGCAGTGAATACACCGACGACCCCACTCTGTGTGAGTTTCTCGGTATCATTATCTCCGAAGTGGACGTGATGAATACGAAGACCACAGAGTTTCTCCGCTTCGCCCGACCGGTGGAGCCGGTTTTTCCGGAGGTGAACCTGCATGAGCTGATTCATGGGCTGACGGACTTTATGAAGCCGTATCTCATGGAACAAAATATCCACGTGGAGATAGACGTTCCTGATTCACTCATCATCCGGGCGGACCCTAACCAGCTGTCGGATGCCCTGAGCAACCTGATTATCAATGCGGTGCAGGCGATGCCAGAGGGCGGCGACCTGTATCTCAGCGCATCTGCCGCCTCTAACGATACCGTCCGCATCGCTGTCAGAGACACAGGCGAAGGCATCTCGCCCGAAGACCTGGAACGCATTTTTACACCGTTCTACACCACCAAAGCCAGAGGAACAGGCCTGGGGCTGCCTATTGTGCAGAAAATCGTAGAAAGCCATAGCGGCAGCATCGAGATTCGCAGTGAGGTCGGTGTCGGAACCGAGGTGTGTATGACGCTACCCGTACATCCTGCGCCGCGCATCCTGCGCGTCGATATGGGAGAACCAGAAAACCTTCGCACCAGTATCCCGGACCTTTAAATCTCAATGCATACCAACAGGAGGAATAGTAGCCATGTCAAGGGCAGCGCCCCAAAAAGAGACACGTTTGAACCTGTTGATTGTGGAGGACGAACCCGGTCATCGTCGAGCGCTTGAGGCACACTTTTCCAAATCGTATAACGTGTTGACCGCGGAGCATGGTCAAAAAGCGCTGGAAATCGCTTCGCAACAGCCGATTCACCTGTTAATCATCGACCTGATTCTGCCGGGGGGAACGGATGGACTGGATGTCATGCGCCGTATCCGACAGATACATCCCGAGAGCAGTGCGATTATGATTACTGCGCACCCCACGGTGCGCACAGCGGTGCAGGCAATGAAAGAGGGAGCAGTGGACTATGTCATCAAACCGCTTGACCTGGATGAGCTGAGGGTGAAAGTAGACAGAGCGGCGGAGCAGTATCTGCTGAAAGAGGAAAACCGTCGCTTGCGTCAGCAGCTGCGCACCACCTACGACTTTCGCAATATCGTGGGCAGAAGCGGGGTGATGCAAGAGGTCTACCGCATGATCGAGCAGGTATCCCAAAGCCGTGCTACGGTACTCATCCGCGGCGAGAGTGGAACGGGTAAAGAGCTGGTAGCCAAAGCCATCCATTACAGCAGTGACCGTGCCAACGGACCGTTTATTGCGGTATCCTGTGCGGCGTTACCCGAGACCCTGCTGGAAAGCGAGCTGTTCGGTCACGAGAAGAACGCCTTCACCGGCGCAACGACGCAAAAACCGGGACGATTTGAGCTGGCGCACAAAGGCACCCTGTTTCTGGACGAAATCGCCGAAGTGCCTCCTAACATTCAGGTGAAACTGCTCCGCGTATTGCAGGAACGCGAGTTCGAACGGCTTGGCGGTACCAAACCCATTAAGGTGGACGTGCGCCTCATCGCGGCAACCAACAAAGACCTCCGACAAATGGTGGAAGCCGGTACCTTCCGCGAGGACCTGTACTATCGCCTGCACGTGATCGAGATTTACCTTCCGCCCCTGCGTGAGCGAAAGGACGACATCCCGCTTCTGGTGGAACATTTCCTGAGTCGCTACAGCGAGGAGAACGGCAAAAACCTCAAGGCCTGCACACCGGAAGCAATGGAAATCCTGATGAAGTACCACTGGCCCGGCAACGTGCGCGAACTGGAGAACGTCATCGAGCGAGCCGTGGTGCTTGCCGATAGCGACACAGAACTCATCACGCCCGAGCTCTTGCCACCGTCCATCCTTGCTTCCGCAAAAATTACTTAAATTTTTCGCCCGAAATAGGCAAAAACGTGCCGAATGGCACGGAATTTGCAGCTATATCCGGGTGGTGTAAACCCTTTTGGGTAAACCGGTTAAGATGCAGGAATTGTATTTTGTCGTAGAAATCAGGTAATTACATCAGGGTGAACACTGGAAAGGGGACGCTCATAGTGTCTACACCCAGGATACTGGTCGCCGATAACGAGGTCAACCTGTGCAAGGTACTGGCGGCTAGGCTTCAACGGACGAATCTGGAATGTGTCATCGCACACGATGGCGTGCAGGCTGTGGAGATTATCCGTTCGCAACCGGTGGACGTAGCCGTTCTTGACGTTCGTCTCCCGCGCAAAACCGGTGTGGAGGTGCTGAAGGAGATTCGTCGCGACCGTCCGCTGCTGCCCTGTATCCTCATCACCGCCTTCGAAGACCCTGAACTGCAGGAAGAGGCAGTGCAGCTGGGAGCGAAAGCCGTACTGCAAAAACCCTTCGACCTGGACGCCTTCATTGACCTTATCTGGCGGCAGATAAGCGCGCCCATCTCAGAGACACAAATGCTTTTGCAAAACGGCGAAAAAGTGCTTGTGGATATCCGGAGAGGCAGTATGTCTTATACTTACACCCCACGGGTTATCTCGCAGGATGATCGCATCTTGGAGATAGAATCACCTATCATGATAGACCACGAGGTATTGTCGCGGGGGGTGGCCATCGTTCAGTTTACACGCGGCGATGGGATGTACCAGTTTCGCGCGCGCATTGAGATGGCGCCGATGCCCAGGCAATCCCTGTACCTGCGCAAACCCGTATCCATCCGCCGCCTGCAACGGCGCAAATACCAGCGCGTGATGGAACAGGGACAGGTTAGCCTGGCGTTTTCGCTTCGCCGTGAGCGCGAAGTCACTCCGCAAACGCTGAGCGGCGACCTGTACGACCTGAGCAGGGGCGGTTTCTCGGTGCTGCTGCCACAGGCTCCTCCGGTGGGAGAGGAGGCCTCTTTCCAGATGACGCTCCCTGCGGCGAGCCTGACTATTGTTGGACAGGCAAGGGTCGTGCGGGTGGGAAGCATGGTTGCGGACCGAATTCCCGCCGTCTACCGGGTGGGGCTACAGTTCACGAAGATTGCCCCTGCCATGCGCCGCGCACTGGAGGAGTGGCTGGAAAGAACACTGAAGCGGGTGTGAATCAGGTTTTTGAAGGAGGCGTGCTTTGCTGGTTCGTGTACTCTCCGGTACTGTACACGGGATTGAACCTCACACTATCGAAGTGGAAGTAGATATGCAACCGGGCGGAGTTCCCGGGTTTACCCTGGTGGGTCTACCCGACCGTGCCGTGCAAGAAGCGATCGACCGCGTGAGATTGGCAATCCGCAACTCAGGGCTTCACTGGCCCATGCGTCGTATCACCGTCAACCTTGCTCCCGCCGACCTGCGCAAAGAGGGACCCGCCTTTGACCTGCCCATCGCGATTGGCATTCTGGCAGCAGCGGGACAGGTGGACAGCGAATGGCTCAACGAAACCTTCGTTCTGGGCGAGTTATCGCTGGACGGCGCGGTACGCCCGGTCACGGGTGTGTTGCCCACCGCCATCCACGCCCGCCAGCAGGGTGTCAAGCGCATGATTGTGCCTGCACCAAACGCCCCGGAAGCAGCCATTGTAGGCAACATTCAGGTATATCCGGTTGCCAGCCTCGCCGAGGCGGTGACGTTGTTGAACACACGCGACGGTATCACTCCACTCAGCGACGACCCCGAACAGCTGCTGCAGCAGCCGCCCAGGTATGAAGTGGACTTCGCCGATGTGAAGGGACAACACCACGTCAAGCGGGCATTGGAGGTGGCTGCAGCCGGAGGTCACAACGTGGTGATGATTGGTCCGCCCGGCTCCGGCAAGACGATGCTGGCGCGCCGCGTGCCCACCATCCTGCCGCCGATGACGGTGGATGAAGCCATCGAGATTACAAAGCTCTACAGCGTCGCCGGGCTGCTACCTCCGAACACCGGGCTGTTAACCACGCGACCTTTTCGCTCACCGCATCACACCAGCAGTAACGCCGCGCTGGTCGGTGGTGGAAGCGTGCCGCGACCGGGCGAGGTCAGCCTGGCGCATAACGGGGTGCTTTTCCTCGACGAGCTGCCCGAATTTCGCCGTGAGGTGCTGGAAGTACTCCGCCAGCCGCTGGAAGACGGTATCGTCACCATCGCACGGGTGCAAGCCAGCATCGCCTATCCCGCCCGATTCATGCTGATTGCCGCCATGAACCCCTGCCCCTGCGGATATTTCGGCGACCCACAACACGGCTGCACCTGCTCGCCCACGCAGATTCGCAAGTATCAACAGCGGGTGTCCGGACCACTGCTGGACCGCATCGACATCCATATCGAAGTGCCGCGCCTTACCCCCGACGACCTGCTGCGTACCCAGCCGGGCGAGCCATCGGAAGCCATTCGCGAACGGGTGGTGCGCGCACGCCAGGTCCAGCAAAAACGGTTTGAGGGCACAAACGTCCGATGCAATGCACAGATGACCACGCGCCTGTTGCGCCAGTTCTGCCCGCTCTCCGACGATGTGAAAGCCATGCTGAGGCAGGTCAGCCAGCAGATGGGCATCAGCGCACGCGCCTTTGACCGTATCGTGAAGCTGGCGCGCACTATCGCCGACCTCGCGGGCGAAGAACACATCGGCTTACCCCACGTCGCGGAAGCCATCCAGTACCGTAGTCTGGACAGGCGCATCTGGCTGTAACTACATCCGAGCCCTTCACGCAAGCGGATAACACACTTTGCAATCGTCCTCACCATCTGCTACAATCAATACAGGAGCCACCTTGAGCCTGTTTGAACAGAAAAACCTGTACGAAACCGAAGCGGAGGCGCCGCTGGCGGCGCGCATGCGTCCCCGCACGCTGGAAGAGTTCGTCGGGCAGGAGCATCTGGTCGGTGAAGGAACCGTCATCCGCAAAGCCATCGAGAACGACCAGCTGGGTTCGGTTATCTTCTGGGGGCCGCCCGGCTGCGGCAAGTCCACGCTGGCGCGAATCATCGCCTCACATACGAAGTGCCACTTCGTGGAGTACAGCGCGGTGACCAGCGGCGTCGCTGAGGTGCGCAGAGCCATCGAAGAGGCGCGCAGCCGCCGTCAGTTGCACGGACAGCGCACCATCCTGTTTGTGGATGAGATACATCGTTTCAATCGCGCTCAGCAGGATGCTTTCCTGCCCCACGTCGAGAACGGCACGATTATCCTGATGGGCGCGACCACCGAGAACCCCTACTTCGCCATCAACGCGCCTCTGCTCAGCCGCTCGCGGGTGTTGCGATTTGAACCGTTGACCGAAGGGCACTTGCGAACGATTGTGGAACGCGCCCTCGCCGACGGAGAGCGCGGGCTGGGCAAACTGCGTGTGCACCTCCCTCCAGAATGCATGGACTACCTGCTGCGGATTGCCAACGGAGATGCGCGGGTTGCCCTGAACGTGCTCGAAGCCGCCACCGCCCTCGCCGAACCGGATGCGCAAGGCGGGCGCACTGTAACGTTAGAGATGCTGGAACAGGTGGTGCAACAGCGTGCCGCTCGCTACGACCGCGAAGGCGATGAGCATTACGACACCATCTCCGCCTTCGTCAAGTCGGTGCGCGGTTCCGACCCCGATGCGGCTCTGCACTACCTCGCCCGCATGATCCGCGCTGGCGAAGACCCTCGCTTCATCGCCCGCCGACTGGTCATTCTCGCCAGCGAAGACATCGGCAACGCCGACCCACACGCCCTGCTGGTAGCGGTGGCAGCGATGGAGGCGGTGCAGTTCATCGGGCTACCTGAAGCGCAGATTACGCTGGCGCAAGCTACCACCTACCTTGCCTGCGCTCCCAAGAGCAACGCCAGCTACGTTGCGCTGAACAGGGCAATGCACGACCTGGAAACCCAGCCTCTGGCTCCCGTCCCCCTGCACCTGCGCGACGCGAGCTACCCGGGCGCACAGAAGCTGGGACACGGCAAAGAGTACATCTACCTGCACGATTACCCCGGACACTGGGTGCCCCAGCGCTATCTGCCCGAAGGCAACTGGAACCTGCCTTACTACGAGCCTACCGATAACGGCGTGGAGCGCAAGATCAAGGAGAGGCTGAACCTGTTGCGCCAGCGGCTGGGCTACTCCACTCCCCATCAAGAAGCAGAAGATACTCCCGAAAACCCTTGACAAACCGCAGGTTCTTGGGCATAATATATAGTGGATGCTGCGGGGTCGTTCAGCGGCAGGACGCCTGGCTCTGGACCAGGTAACGGTGGTTCGAATCCATCCCCCGCAGCCATTTTATTTTTTCAGATATCCATCTCACCTCTCATCCGCTCATACCATGCCTTCAGAGAGGAACGCACGAAGTATAATCTCGTCAGTGCCTTTGCTGTCTGTCCCGGGCGCAATGTGCCAAACGATGGTGCGCTGTGGATGCAGGAATACTCCATGTTCTGGAACAGAAACAACACAGGTTTAGACACCGTTGCCGCCAATCGCCTCCCATCGGGGGCGACAATCGCCATCCAGCCCTCCGCTATCACGTCGGCAGGAGTTGCCTTGAAGTTCGCTACAAAAGGAATCTCCGCGCCGGGTGGTGCTCCTTCCACATTGTAAAGCTGCACCGTGGGGCGTTCGCTGAACACGCGATGCAGCTCCACCAGACGCCTGAACTCTCCCTTCACCCTCACCCAGTGACGCATACACTCGTTATCTCGCAACACGCTGGAACCGCAGTTGAAGCAGTTGAATGCCATACCCTGCCGCCATACACGGTCACTGCAGTTGGTCAGCGTGGTAACGGCATCCACATAATCCTCATACGGTGTGATGAGCAGATGATAGCGCAGCTCGCCCGGCATCTCGCCGGTGCTTTCCCATGCTCCATCGTCGGTTTGTCTCCACTGCGGCTTGATATCGCCATACCATACCGCCCGCGCCGCGTCCCCGATGGCTTCAGGGAAACCCAGAACAAAGCGGTCGCCCGGAAATGCGGGTACCTCCGACAAAGCTGCCGCCATCTGTCCCTGTGCTGCCTCCACCCGGATCCGCACCATCAGTGCACCTCCTTCGCACACCGAAACCCGTACATATCGCCCCGATTGGTTCGCCAGCCGCTCATCGTGCGGGACGCCACCCGAAGGTTCAAAGGGCTCCGCGTCAGCCAGCAACCGCCCTTCAGCACTCCCACTGCCGGATTGAGCCTGTCCGCACACCACTCGGCAACGTTGCCCGACATGTCCACCACGCCATAAGGGCTGACGCCTTTGGGAAAGGAACCAACGGGAGCGGTATTGGGCATACCATTTCGCGGCTGGCGGTTCCAGCAGCAGGCATTGGGGTCAAAGCGGTTGCCCCACGGGTATAGACGCCCGTCGGTACCGCGTGCCGCCTTTTCCCATTCGGCTTCGGTGGGCAAACGCGCACCAAGCCACCTCGCGTACGCTTCGGTATCCTCCTGGCTGACGAAAGTTACAGGGTGGTCCAGCAGTTCGGCGGGAGGAGTGTTACCTCGCCAGTGTAGAGGAGGCGCGTAGCCCGTAGCTCTGCAGAACTCGGCATACGCACGATTGGTTACAGGATACTTCTGGATGGCAAAAGACGGCACATACACCACGCGGCGCGGCTGTTCCCCGCTGAGCCATGAAGGGTGATGCCGATACTGCTTCGCCAGCCGTTCCGCCTCCTCAGGCGAAGTACCCATGAGAAACTCCCCACCGGGGATGATAATCCACTCATTATCCAGCATAGCCGGGCTCCTAAAGCAGTTTTGCCGCCATTCTCTCTATTTCGTCGAAGCGCTCATCCACTAAATACGCGCCGTAATGCACCAGTCCGCGTTCGGGGATATGCTGCCACGCCGCCCATGGTGGTCCCTGACGCCATCCTTTCACCTGTGCGCTGACCAGTGCGCGTTCAGCACGGATGAAAGCTTCCAGCTTCGCTTCACTCCAGCGCGGCATCGCCTTCGCCACCTTTGCAAGACGGTCAGTGATGAGTTCGGCGTAGCGTTTACCTAACTCAGGAGAAGACCCCTTCTCGATAGCATCATTCGCTCCGTACTCCGGGTCGGCGCGGATGCGCCTGATATCCACCAGGTCGGGCAGAAGATACATCATCAGCGAAGTCTCGCCGATACCGGCATGGTCCCCCAGGTAACCCGCGTCCTGTGCCAACCAGTACTCCGGTGTGCCCAGCACAGGTATCTGCAGCCTCTCCGACATCCGGGCAGCGGTCTCGCGTACCACGATTTGCTGGTTGTGCCCGTAGTGACCAGTAAGTATGATGATTGCCTGAAACCCCAGCCGATGGAACTCACTGCACAGTCTTTCCAGCCATGGACGCAGCAGGTAGTTATCCCATGTGAGCTCGGGTTCCATCACCACCGTTGCGGGCTTGTCAAGACCACCCATGCCACCATATACAGGAGGATGCACGACGCCGCCTCCTGCCTTCTTTGCCGACAGAACGCACAGCGCATGTGCTTTCAGCGCGTCCAGCCCCAGGCAGTTATGCTCGCCGTGCCATTCCACCGTGCCCAGAGGCAAAAAGACCACCGGCAGAGCGTCAACCGCTGCGCGAAACTCGGCAGGTAACATCCGTTCCCATTGAGTGGTCTCTTTGGGCATCTGCAGTAACCTCCTCACACAGCTTTCTCTTCCAGAACCAAACAGGGCAGCCCATCGGTAGGCTGCCCTGCACACAGCATCACGCCACTCCCAGCAACAGGTCTATCACCAGCTGGTCCAGTTTCTCGTAGTTCAGTCCCTTCTTGCCCAGCGCGTCGATGTCAAACTGCTTCCGGCGCAGAGCCTGCGCGTTCTGCGGTGAGTAATGGCTCATCAGGCTCTCCAGCTCGGCGTCGCGGGGCTGAATCTGCACCAGCAGCTCCTGAATGGCGGAATGCTCGTTAAACTGCTTTGCTTTCTCCTTGAGGATGAGGTAAGTGCGCATACAGCCCTTGGCGAACTCCCACACGCCGTCTTCGTCTTCGGTGCGGTAGGCGTGCGCATCGAAGTGTCGCGGACCGTCGTAGCCATGGTCCTCCAGCAGTTTCACCAAGAAGAACGCGCCCTTGATGTCTTCCGAGCCGAAGCGCAGGTCCTGGTCATAGCGGTTGAGCTTCTGCGCATTGAGGTCAATGTGGAACAGCTTGCCTGCTTCCAGCGCCTGTCCCACCGCGTGGGTGAAGTTCAAGCCCGCCATGTGCTCGTGCGCCACTTCGGGGTTGACGCCCACCATAGCGGGGTCGTCCAGCGTCTCGATGAACGCCAGCATCGCGCCCACGTTGGGCAGGAAGATATCGCCGCGCGGCTCGTTGGGCTTGGGCTCCATCGCAAAGCGCAGCGTGTACTTCTGGTGCTTCACATAGTGGATGAGGAAGTTGATGCACTCGCGATAGCGCTTGATGGCGTCGACAGGGTCTTTGGAGGCATCGCACTCGGTGCCTTCGCGTCCACCCCAGAAGACGTATATCTCCGCGCCCAGCTCCACCGCGAGGTCTATCGCCTGCATGGATTTCTGCAAGGCATAGGCACGCACCTTCGGGTCGTTCGACGTGAACGCTCCGTCCTTGAACACGGGGTGGTAGAAGAGGTTGGTCGTGCCCATGACCAGCTTCATGCCATAGTCATCCAGCGCTTTCCTAAACTCCTTGACGATGCGGTCGCGTTCGGCAGGGGTGGCATCGATAGGCACGAGGTCGTTATCGTGCAGGTTCACGCCGTACGCGCCCAGCTCCGACAGTTTCTGCACCGCGCGGATGGGAGTGACGGCATCACGCACCACATCGCCGAAGGGGTCGCGCCCGCGGTTGCCCACCGTCCACAGTCCGAAAGTGAACTTATGCTCTTTGCGAGGAGTGTAGGTATCCATTTGCCACAGCCTCCTTTGCACGGGATGTATTCTCTTTCCCGATATCACGCGGGTATTCCTGTAGACTGCGAGAGGTGCTGACGATTCACGTCCGTGATATACTATAGCCGATGGCGCTACCTGAACCCTTTTTGCAACGACTATCTCGAATCGTGCCACCGGAGCGGTTCGAGGACTGCGTACGCACCTTTCGCGAGCCACCAGCCGTCGGGGCACGGGTGAACACCCTGCTGGCGGAGCGCGAGATGGTGTTGGAAGACCTGCGTACGGCAGGCTTCGAGGTGCATCCCGCCGCCTGGTACCCCGATGCCTTCTGGGTTCCCCCGCAGCAGCGCGAGGCGTTGCTGGCTTCCACCTGGGTACAAAACGCGCTCGTTTATGTGCAGAACCTTTCGAGCATGATACCCGCACTGATGCTGGCTCCTCAGCCGGGGGAAGAGGTGCTGGATTTGTGCGCCGCTCCGGGCGGCAAAACGCTTCAGCTGGCGTCGATGATGCAGAACGAAGGGCATTTAGTGGCGGTAGAAGCGGTGCGGACACGCTTTTTCAAGCTGCGCGAGAACCTGCGACGGCATGGCGCGGGCTTCGTGCAGACCGTACAGGCAGAGGGCGAGTGGGTCTGGAAACGCTGGCAGGCACGCTTTGACGCGGTGCTGCTGGATGCACCCTGCTCCAGTGAGGCGCGCTTCCGCGAGGACGAGCCAAATACCTGCCGCTACTGGAGCCTGAAAAAGATTGGCGACATGGTGCGCAAACAGAAGTCGTTGATTTACTCGGCGATACGGTGCCTGAAGTTCGGAGGCAGGCTGGTATACTGCACCTGCACCTTCGCGCCGGAAGAGAACGAAGGGATTATCGCCCATGCGCTGAAAAAGTTCGGTGATGCCATAGAGGTGCTGCCCCTGCCGCTGCAGGTAGAGGGCATGGTCTCCGCGCTGAGCGAATGGGATGGGCATGTGTTTCCCGATGCTGTCCGTCATGCCAGGCGGATACTGCCTTCGTCGCGGATGGAAGGCTTCTTTGTGTGCTTGATACGGAAGAGGGAGGATGCCGATGACACCGCGTGAGGTCATACGTCGCAACTTAGAGCGTGATAATCCGCCGCGAATCGGTATGGATTTCGACGGCGGCAGGATGAACGACTTCTGCTTCGCCGGTTTCTCGCCCTCCGAAAACTGGCAGCAGAAACGGTGGGTGGAGGGCGAGGTCGAATACTTCACCGATGAGTGGGGCAACGTCTGGTACCGTTCCGTACACGGTGGGCAACGTGGGGAGGTCTTCCAGCCCGCGCTGGACGACTGGGCGAAGCTGAAGGACTACCAGCTACCGGATATGGACAACCCCAAACGCTACGAGAGCGTGCGCCAGCGATTCGCTCAGGAGACCGAACGCTATCGCGTGGGTTTTCTGCCCGGCTTCCCGTTCGCCATTTGCCGCTACCTGCGCAAGATGGAAAACTACTTTGCCGACCTGGTGCTGGAGCGAGAACACGTCGACGAGCTGCACGAGCGTGTGACTGCGCTGCTGGAGCGCATCATCGCTTTGTATGCGGAGGCAGGTGCGGATGCGGTGATGTTCGCCGAGGACTGGGGCGTGCAGGACCGTCTGCTCATTCATCCTTCGATGTGGAACGAGATTTTCAAGCCCCTGTTCGTGAGGCTGTGCCGTACGGCCAGAGCGCACGGCGTGAAGGTCATCATGCACTCCTGCGGATACGTGTGGGACATTCTGGAGGGCGTGGCGGAAGCCGGCATCTGCTGCATGCAATTTGACCAGCCCGCGCTTTACGGTCTGGAGCGACTGGCTGCGAAGCTGCGCGAGCTGAACCTGTGTCTGTACTCGCCCGTAGACATCCAGCGTGTGCTGCCAACCGGCAACAGAGAGTTGATTGAGCGTGAAGCACACCGCATGGTGGAGCTGTTTCAGGGAGGCTTCATCGCCAAAAACTACGGTGACCTGCAAGGTATCGGCGTAGAGCCAGAGTGGGACGAGTGGGCGTATCAGGTATTCTTAAAATATGCGCGTACCGATAACGTGCTGTGATTACCTGCCGATGGCATGGCGGGCGATACTGGACCATCGCCTGCGCTCGTTGCTCACCATGCTGGGCGTGATTATCGGTGTGGCGTCGGTGCTGCTGCTGATCGCCATCGTGCAGGGCTTGAAGACCGAGGTGACCCGGCAGATCGAGCAGTTCGGTGCAAATCTGCTGTTTGTGGTGCCGGGTCGGGTGGATGCGTCGCAGCCGTTCAATCCCATGAGCATTCTCGGCTTGAGCACGCTGACTCCCGAGGATGTACAGGCGGTGCTGAGAGTGCCGGGCGTCAAGCGCGCCGTGCCCGTCATGTTCATCGCCGGGGGCGCAAGACACGGTGAACGCTGGGCGGCGACCGCCATCGTACTGGCAACCGAAAGCGCGTGGCAATCCATCCGCCAAACGCCGATGGCAGAGGGCAGATTCTTCAGCCCTGCGGAAGAAGGCGAGCGTGTGTGCGTACTGGCGCACGGCGTGAAGCAGGAGTTGTTTGGTGACGCGCCCGCAGTGGACAAAGAGGTCGTGGTGAATCGGGTGCCGTTCCGCGTGGTCGGCGTGCTGGAAGCCGACGATTCGAGCAGCATGTTCGGCAACGCCGGCTGGGATTATCTGATTTACCTGCCGCTGCAGGCAGCCCAGGAAGCCATGCAGTCGAAGCAGATTCACCGCATCGTGGTGCAGGCGGTGGCTGGCGTAGAGCCCGAAAGCCTGATCGAGCAGGTGAAGACCGCCATGCGCCAGAGCCATCTGGGCAACGAAGACTTCACCGTGCTTACCCAGAAAGACCTGCTGAAGCTCATCTACACTCTTTTGAACCTGCTGCAGATTGCGCTCACCGGCATCAGCAGTATCTCGCTGATTGTGGGTGGGGTGGGGATTATGAATATCATGCTGGTCTCGGTGACGGAGCGAACCCGCGAAATCGGCATCCGCAAGGCGGCAGGGGCGCGCCAGCGCGACATCTTCTGGCAGTTTCTGACGGAAGCGGTCATCCTCTCGCTGACCGGTGGGGTGCTGGGCATCGTTCTGGCAACGGGCGTGGCGGAAGTGCTTCGTCGCAGCACGGTGCTGAAACCCGAAATCACGGTTGGGGCGGTCGCTCTGGCGTTCGGGGTGAGCGTGTTGGTGGGGATTGTGTTTGGCGTGGCTCCCGCCATCCGCGCTGCAAGCAAAGAGCCGATAGAGGCGTTAAGGTATGAGTAGGCCTGCCTGCAGCTCACGCTCCTGAAGTGCCTCCGCCGCGTAGCGTAGCGCTTCCTGCTGGGGGTCAATAACACAAATTGGCTGCCCGGGATGGATTCGAACCACCACTAACGGCTCCAAAGGCCGCTGTCCTGCCATTAGACGACCGGGCAGCACCGATAATATTATGCCCCGTTACAGCCACCTTGTCAAGGGAGAGAAAAAGGTATCCGGCAGGAGAACCCGTTTGTCTCGATAAATTACCAAATACGCGAGGAACTTGTAGCGCAGGGAGGACATCCGGTGTGAAAATCCATGAGTATCAGGCTAAAGAGGTACTGGCGCGCTATGGCATGACCGTGCCACGCGGGCGCGTGGCGTCCACTCCCGAAGAGGCGCGAACCATCGCGCAGGAGCTGGGTGGGCGCGTGGTGGTGAAGGCACAGGTTCACGCGGGCGGACGCGGCAAAGCAGGGGGCATTCGACTGGCAGACACCCCCGAACAGGCAGAGCAACACGCGCGAGACCTTATAGGGTCGCGACTGGTCACTCCTCAGGCGCCACAGGGGGTGTTGGTCGAAAAGGTGCTGATTGAAGAAGCCATCTCCATCGCGCAGGAGTACTATCTGGGAATCACTTTAGACCGTGCGCGGCAGCGCGACGTGGTGATGGTCAGCGCGATGGGCGGGATGGACATCGAGCAGGTGGCAGAGGAACATCCCGAAGCCATCGTCAAGGTGTGGGTAGAGCCCTGGCAGGGGTTAATGCCCTATCAGGCGCGGCAGGCGCTGTATGAGGCAGGCATCGCGCGGGAGGCGGTTCCCACAGCGACAAAGTTCCTCCTTGCGCTTTTCAAAGCCTATGTGGGAAGCGATGCCTCTCTGGCGGAAATCAACCCCTTTGTGCTGACGCAGGATGGACAGTGCCTTGCCGCCGATGCCAAACTGAACATCGACGATAACGCCCTGTTCCGCCATCCCGAGTTCAACGAGTATCGCGAGGAGAGCCACGAAGACCCCATCGAGGCGGAGGCGCACCGACGGGGCATCCAGTACGTGCGGTTGGGCGGCGACATCGGCATCATCGGCAACGGTGCGGGCCTGGTGATGGGCACGCTGGACGAGGTAAGCCGCGCGGGAGGCAAACCGGCGAATTTTCTGGACATCGGCGGCGGCGCGAAGGCAGACCTTGTGCGCAACGCGCTCGAGATTGTGCTGATGGACCCCAACGTCAAGGGCGTGTTGTTCAACGTGTTCGGGGGCATCACGCGCGGCGACGAGGTGGCAAAAGGCATCATCGAGGGCATCCAGAGCCTGCAGGTAAAGGTGCCTATCGTCATCCGGCTGGCGGGCACGCGGGCGGAGGAAGGGCTGGCGCTACTGCAGGGAACCGACCTCATCCCCGCCGTGACCATGCAGGAGGCGGCTCGGAAGATTGTGGAGGTAACGCGCTGATGGCGGTGCTGATCGATCAAAACACGCGCGTGCTGGTGCAGGGTATCACCGGACGCGAAGGCGAGTTCCACACGCGACAGATGCTGGAGTACGGCACGCAGGTAGTAGCAGGGGTGACGCCGGGCAAGGGTGGTCAGGAGGTGCTGGGCGTGCCGGTATTCGATACCGTGAAGCAGGCGGTAGCGGCGACCGGAGCCGACGCTTCGGTTGTTTTCGTGCCGGCACCCTTCGCAGCGGATGCGGTGCTGGAGGCTGCGGACGCAGGCGTGCGTCTCGTCGTGTGCATCACCGAGGGCATCCCCGTGCAGGATATGGTGAAAACGGTCGCACTGGTGCGTCAAAAAGGCGTGCGCCTTATCGGTCCCAACTGTCCGGGCATCATGACTGCTGGGCAATGTAAAATCGGTATCATGCCGGGCAATATCTTCACGCCCGGGCCCGTGGGCTTAATCTCGCGTAGCGGCACGCTCACCTACGAAATCGTGGACTTGCTAACAAAATCGGGGCTGGGACAGTCTACCTGTATTGGAATAGGCGGTGACCCGGTGCTGGGTAGCACGTTTGCAGACCTGCTCCCGCTGTTTGAAGCCGACGCCGAGACGCAGGCAATTGTGCTGGTGGGTGAAATCGGCGGCTCGGATGAGGAGATTGCAGCGGAGTATATCCGCACGATGCGCAAGCCGGTGGTCGGCTTCATCTCCGGGCGCACTGCGCCGCCGGGCAAGCGCATGGGGCACGCAGGAGCGATTATCTCGGGGCGCACGGGAACGCCACAGGCGAAAGTCGACGCCCTGCGCGCGGCGGGCGTACCGGTAGCGGACGCGCTCTACGAGATACCTGAACTGGTCAAACAGGCACTGGGACGCCGAACCTGACAGGAGGTGTTCCGATGAGAAGGACGATTTGGCTCGCGCTGGTGATGGCGCTGGTGTGGACGGCCAGTGCGACGGAACTGAGTCGGGCGCAAGATCTGGGCAAGATTCTGCGCGGTGGTGTGAAGCTGGTGGGTATCGGCTATCTGGTGAAGCAGAACGCCAGAGCGCTGGACAAGTTCATCAATGAGATTACCATCCGCCGGAATGTGCCCATCCATCAGGCGACCAAAGTGGTACCCATCCTGAGCATCGGCGACAAGGGCTACGTGGGCGCGGCGCAGGTGATGGGTCCCAAAGAGGCGGTGAACAAGGTGCAGGCGGTGTTCCAGATTGAAGAATCGCTGGACAGGTTCCGCATCAAGGTGCTGGTTCCCAGCGACAGCCTTACCGGTTTGCGTCGGGTGGAGAAGGTCGGCATCTCCGCATTGATTGACGTGGCGCTGGAGGGCGGTTTCAAAGTGACCCACCCGAAGGGATTAGGTGGCAAGGAGGTCATCGCCGCGGCGGCGGTGGCGGTGGCGGTCAAAAACGCGGGCAACCAGCTGAACGAGGTCATCAACAAGCTGAGCATGCGCAAAGGCGCGGAAGAGTTTACCAAGGTCATCCCGATGGCGACGCTGGGCGAGAACGCCTATATCGGCGGTGCGCAGGTGTCGGGAGCCTATGCCGATGTGGACAAAGTCGCCGGCGTGTGGCAGTATGAGGACCTCTTCTCGAACGGCATGTTCCGCGTGAAGATACTCATCCCCACTGACGACCTGAACCCGCTGAAGCTGCGCCGTGTGGACGGCGTGGGCTTAACGGCAGTGATAGACATGCGTGTGATGAGCTGAGTTGCCCTCACCCCCTGCCCCTCTCCCACGCGGTGGGAGAGGGGTTATTGTTTGCCCTCACCCCCTGCCCCTCTCCCACGCGGTGGGAGAGGGGTATATTCATTGCCTCGAGCCTCCATGTAACCGCAGGCTTCATCCTGCGCAAAATGAGCCTCCCCAGTTTTCTTCCAGGGTTACAGTTTCACGTTACCCTCCAGTTTTTTTACCGGTTTCACGATAATTCAGCATGAGGGACATCCTGTGCACTGGTTTCCACGTGGAAGGATTCCTCACACGCCCCCAGCCGCCTGCCGGTCTGGGGTATAAGAGGGGGCAGCCAATGGCTCGTTGGAAGGGAGTCTTCAACAAGCAGGGCATCATCGGGCTGGACCTGGGCAGCTACACCATTAAGGCGGCCCAGGTGGAGCCTACTCGTACAGGCTGGCGACTGGTGCAGGTTGCGCAGTACCCTACTCCACCGGACACGATTCGCGACGGTGTTATCGTGCAGCCGGAGGAGGTTGCAGATGCCATCAAACGGCTTCTGCGCGATAATGCATTCCGAGCCTCCGCAGCAGTCACCGCCATTGCCGGCGCGCCGGTCATCGTCAGACAGGTCACCCTGCCCAAAATGACAGAGGCAATGCTACGCAAAACCATTCGCTATGAGGCAAGTAAGTACGTCTCTACCTCCATCGAGGACAGCTATATTGGCTTTGAAATCCTCGGTGACGTAGAACACGCTCCAGCCGAAGGCGAACAGCCGGAAAATGCGGAGAAGCAAATGCAGGTGTTGCTGGTGGTCGCCCCGCGCGAGATGGTGGATGCGCAGATTCGCACCCTGGAGCTGGCGGGACTGGAAGCGCTGGCTATCGAGGTGGAAGCGTTCGCGCTCTTCCGCGCCTTGTTCGAAATCAACAGGGTGGCACTGGAAAAGCTGCAGGAGCGCCCCGTTGCCCTTGTGGATATCGGTGCCTCATGCACCAACCTGTATATCGTTTCAAGCGAGGGCTTCTTCCTGACACGCAACATCCCGATTGCGGGTGACGCCTTCACGCAAACAGTGCAGGCAACGTTGCACTGCAGCTGGTCGGAAGCGGAAAAGTTCAAGCACACTGTAGACTTCCGGCAACTGCTGAAGCGTCGCAGCACTCGCTCACGTGCCCCGGTGTCCGCAGAGGAGGGCGAAAGCGGTTCAGAGAGCGCGAGCAGTCAGGACGAAGCGGTACTGAAGGCTCTACAGGGGCATGTTGATGAGCTGCTGCGCGAGATACGCCGCTCGCTACACTACTATCAGTCCCAATTTCCGGAGGGCAGCCCTCAAGGGCAGGTCGGCAGCCTGGTCATCACCGGGGGCAGCTCTCGCCTCGGGGGGTTCGCGGAGTATGCTTCGGCACGGTTGGGCTTGGAGGTCGAGCCAGGCGACCCGTTCAACAACCCCGACTTTGATACCGCGCATATCTCCGCCGAAGCGTTACAAATGTTTACCCCTGTGCTGGGAATCGCGGTAGGACTGGCAGTGCGTGAGGCGTTCGCCGAACGGCAGCGTCATGCCGCCTGAATCGCACAGGGAGAGGAGGTACCGGCATGCCGTTTATCAACATGATATCGGAGCGCAGAGAGCAACAGGCGAGGTTGATCCGGCGTCGCAAACAGTTGCTCGCCGTCCTGCTTACAGAGGTCGGAGTGCTCGCGGGGGTGTTCTCTTTCCTGGGCATGAGTAATATGTCTCTGCAGGCACGCCTGCACCGCGCCCAACAGGAAATCAAGAAGCTCCAACCCACCCTGGAGCTGATTGCCAAAACCGAGCGCGACACACAGGCGTTGATGCCCAAACTGCGCACCCTCAGCGAGGCACAGCAGCATACCGAGCGCTGGTATGCCACCATCAACGGTATCGCCCGATGCCTGCCTGCGGATGTGTGGCTCACCGGCATTACCAGCTCTCAGGCGCAGGATAGCGAGAAGAAAAAACAGACTACATTGATCACTCTCACCGGTTCTACCCTTACCCAACAACAGGTCGGTGAGATGATGCTGCGCTTGAACACCATTCCCACCTTCGAAAAGGTGGAACTGCACTACACACAGCAGCGCAGCTACAACAACTTCGAGACGGTAGACTTCGAGGTGGCAGCGCGCATGCAGACGCCCGAAGAGAAGGAGGGCAAGGATGAAGCTGGCAGTTCGTAACTCCGATGGTACCGCAGTACTGCGCGGTCTGGTCACTATCTGCATAGCGGTGCTGCTGCTGGGTGCGGGAGCCATTTACTGGCAGTACACCGGCTACACCGACCTGCAAGCGCGTGTACAGGCAGCGGAGAAGCAGGTGGAGGAGGGCAAAACCATTGCTCAGCGCCTCGACCAGACGCAGCAGCAGTATCAGAGTGTCTTGCAGAAGCTGAAGCACCTCGAGCTATCGGTTAGCGAGCGCGCCTATATCCCCACCCTGCTGAAGCAGCTGGAAACCAGCGCGAAATCCCGACGCCTGACAGTGCTGTCGGTACGCCCATCCAGTGCGCAACCGCAGGCAAAAGCCCAGCAGGAAGGCGATGAACAGGAAAAAGAGGAGAAGCAGAAGCCTGCTGAGCCCTATGAAAGACAGGTTATCGATGTCTCGGTACGGGGTCAGTTCTGGGACGTCATGCGTTTCACCGAAGACCTGACCCGCTTCCCCAAAATCCTGGCGGTGGACCGGGTGCAGTTTCGACCGCGCCAGCGCAAGGAGCCCACAGACCCCTTTGAAGTGGAGGCGCAGTTCACGCTAACCGCCTTCATCTTCCGTACCCCGGAAGGAGGTGCTCAGCCATGAAGAAACTGGACCGCAAACAGATGCAACAGGTCGCCGTGCTGGGCATTCTTTTCCTGGCAGCCATTGGCTATGCCGCCTACCAGCTGTTTTTCACCGGAGCGACCGGCGCCAGCACGAAGAGCGCATCCGCGACCACTACGGAGCAACAGGCAAAGGACGTGGAACCACAGACAACTGCGCCAGCCTGGCTCAACACGTCTGAGCCTGCCCGCGATCCCTTTGTGGTGCCGCCTCAGTTTGACAACCTGAGGCAGAACCGGGTGCAAGCCTTACGGCAGACGCCGACACGGGTGGCTTCCGCACCCAACGTCAGTGCGCTACCCCCCATGCCGGTCATGCCCGTTTCGGGTGGCACAGTGGGCGCGCCATCGTCTGCAGACAGCCAGTCCCCCCCCGCATCACAACCCGAAGCGGAACCGAACATCACGGTGACCGGTGTGGTGGTGGGTGAGTATCCTGTGGCGATACTGCGCTCGGAAGGCGGCAACCAGCGCATCGTGCAGCCCGGATACCAGCTGGAGGGTGGCTATGTGCTACGCACGGTGTCACGCGAAGGAATCGTTCTGGAAAAGGACGGCAAAACCGTAACATTGCGTCCGGGAGGTAATCCGAATGCGAAGTAGATATTCCCTCTTGTCTGTAGCACTGCTGTTTATGGTGGGAGCGTCTGCGCTGGTGCATGGCGCCCCCAACAGCAAAAGCGTACAGGTACATTTCAACCAGACCGACACCTGCTTTCAGGTGATTATGCGGCTGAGCGCACCCGTTGCTCCGCCCACACTACAGTTCTACGGCAAGCGAGGATGGGTGTATGTGGACGTACCTGCCGGGCTGATAGGCAAAGCCAAAATCGAGCGTGTGCGCAGTGGCGGCATCCTCTGGGCACGCTACGGATGGTATAAGGCTCGCCCGCCCATCACGCGCATCTGGGTGGCTACCAGCGAAAGGCGACCAGCACAGCTAATCAGGCAAGATGACGGTAGAACACTGGTGCTTACGGTATGGAAAATCGGGCACTCGCCGGACACCGCCCCTGTGCAGGAGAGCAAGCCAGTCACACCTGCCATCGCCAAACCGCAGAGCGTCTCCACACGGGAGATGCCCAGGCCGGTGGCGAGCCTGGCACAGCCTGCCAGAGAAGAACCAGTACAGCTACCCGTTGCCGAGACAAAGCCTGAACAGACGCCACCAGCCACCGAGCAACCCGTCGCCCCCGCACAGCCGGAGAAACCGGTAGAGAAGCCGGTGCAGACATCGGGCAACGAAGTGCAGGTCGCACAGCTGCCTGAATCCAAACCCGTGCTGCCACAGAAGCCCGCAGGCGAAACGCGCGTTGCTGCGGCGCCGCCTCGCCCCGCTCCTCGGGTAACGGTGGACTTCGTTGGGGCGGAAATCGCTGACGTGCTGAAGGCGCTGTCTCTGCAAACGCAAACCAATATCGTCACCAGCCCGGAGGTCAAGGGTACAGTCACCGTGAGCCTTGCAGGCGTGGGTGTGGAGGAGGCTCTTGACCTCATCACTCGTCTGAGTGGCTACCGCTATGCGAAACTGGGCAACACCTACGTGGTGGCGACTCCGCAAGGGCTACAGAACCTGCTCAGCGGCACGCAGACCTCTGCGCCACAGGCGCGGGTCACACAAATCGTCGCCTACCGCTATGCCGACCCCAACAGCCTCGGCAAGGTGATCCAGGAACAGGCGCCCGGAGTACAGATTTCGTGGAACCTGACCAGCGCTCAGCCCAGCAAGGGCACGGGCACAAAGGTGGCACTGGTGTCGGGCACCGAAGCGGAGGTACGCACCGCTTCAGAGCTCATCGAAACGGTGGACAACACCCTCAGCCAGTCCCAGCAGGATGTGGTCGTGGACACCTATACGGTCAAACACGCCTCACCTACCGACCTGCGCAACATCGTTTCGGAGCTGATTCCAGAGGTCACCATCATCATGGGACCGCGTCCGGGCTTCAATCTGCTCGCCCCCGCGCCGCTGGGCGACTCGGCGGGCAGAACGGTGGGCGAGAAAGGCATAGACCAGGCATTGCAAAGCGGTAGCGGCGCGGGCGGAGGTGGACAGCAAGGCGGTAATCAAGGACAGGGGAGTTCAGGAGATGCTTCCGTCGATGAGCGGGTGAACACGCTGATCCTGATGGGTCCGCGTGCAGCAGTAGACCGCGCTAAAGAGGCTCTGGCTCGCATCGACACCGCGCCGCCGCAGGTACTGATCGAGGCGAAGGTGGTGGAGGTCAGCACGGACGTAGATAACACGCTGGGCGTGCTGTGGGACTTCAGCAGCACCAAAGCCAACTTCACCCTGAGCACTCCGAACCCGCCCGACCGCGGCAACTTCGGCACCATCGTGTTTGGGCGGCTGACGCGCGACGCCATCGGCATCAGCGCCAAGCTGGACGCCCTGTTCAAGGACAACAAGGCGCGTCTGCTGGCGAACCCCAAGCTGCTGGTGCTGAACGCCAAACAGGCGCAGATATTCATCGGCGATGAGGTGCGCTACATCGAGAGCGTGCAGTCCACGCAAAACGGTGTCAGCGTCACCACCGGCAAGGTGAACGTCGGCATCCAGCTCAACGTGGTTGCCAAGACCAACCCGGAGGGCGACATCACCCTGCAGATTCACCCTGAAGTGAGTCTGATTACCGGTTTCCTCAAGACCCCGGTAGGCGGTGAGATACCCCAGGTATCGCGCCGATTTGCCGACAGCGCCGTGCGTCTGCGCAGCGGTGAGACTCTGGTTATCGGAGGGCTCATCTCCCAGCGTGACCTGAAGCTGGTGCAGAAGGTGCCCCTGCTGGGAGACCTACCGATACTGGGCTACCTGTTTAAGCAGACCAACACCAAACGCAGCAGTTCGGAGATTATGGTCTTCTTGACCGCCACTCTGTGGAAAGAATAGAGTGGAGGATTTGTGAGACAGAGGGTGATCTGCGATGCCGCTATCGCCCTCACCCTCTGCACATTCTCTGTGAAAGGGGTGGGCAATGTAGCCCGCCGGAGAGTACACAACAGCCATGGCATCCACGACCGGTGAGATATTTGTACAGGCGGGCCTCATTACCCGCGAGCAGCTCGCAACAGCGATTGAAAAGCAAAAGCAACTGCAATCGCACGAAAATATCGGCGAGTTGCTGGTGGATATGGGGTTGATCACCGAACGCGACCGCGTCCGGTGCATGGGCGAACACTGGGGCGTCGCCTACGTGGACCTGGCTCAACAGCCCCCAGAACCCGACGCAGTAAAGCTGCTATCGCAGGACATCGCACGTCGCTTCAAGGCGATCCCCGTCAGCCTCAACAACGGGCGATTGACGGTGGCGATGGTCAATCCACTGGACATCTTCGCCATCGATGAGATTCGCCTCATCACCGGCAAAGACGTGGAGCCGGTCATCGCTACAGAAGAGGACGTGCTGAACGCCCTCAACACTGCCTACCGCCAAGAAGCGGCAGTTACCGATGTGCTCAGCCAGGTCGTGCGGGAGATAGACTCCGCCCAGATAGATGTGCAAACCGCCACGAAACAGGACGAGGAAGAACACCTCAGCGTGGAGCAGCTCCGCGAACTGAGCGAAGACGCCCCTGTAGTGCGCCTGGCGAACCTGATCATCACCAAAGCGATTCAGGACAAAGCGAGCGATATCCATATCGAGCCATCCAAAGAATTTGTGAAGGTGCGCTATCGCATCGATGGCATCATGCAGGACGCGATGGTACTGCCCAAAAGAGTGCAGGCATCGTTGATCAGTCGCTTCAAGATTATGGCGGACATGGACATCGCCGAGAAGCGTGTGCCACAGGACAACCGTATCTCCGCCGTGATAGATGGCAAGACATACGACTTCCGTGTCTCCACATTGCCCTCGGTACACGGTGAAAAGGTGGTCATGCGCGTGCTGGACCGAAGCAGCATCACGGTGGACTTCCACAAACTCGGCATGTTGCCTTACACACTGGAAATGTTTGAGGCGATGATTACCCGCACTTATGGAATAATTCTGGTGACAGGGCCAACCGGTTCGGGTAAATCGACCACGCTTTATTCCGTTTTATCCAAGCTCAACTCGGGCGAGAAGAACATCTTGACAATCGAGGACCCGGTGGAGTACGAGCTGCAGGGCTTGACACAGGTGAACGTCAACCCCAAAGCGGGCATGACCTTTGCAGCGGGGTTGCGCGCGATGCTGCGTCAGGACCCGGACATCATCATGGTAGGCGAGATTCGCGATGCGGAAACTGCCATCATTGCCATTGAAGCCGCGCTGACGGGACACCTGGTGCTATCCACCCTACACACCAACGACGCACCGGGCGCGGTGGCGCGATTGCTGGATATGGGTGTGGAACCGTTCCTGATTGCCTCCTCGCTGGTGGGCGTACTGGCTCAGCGGCTGTTGCGCACGATATGCTCCAAATGCAAAGAGCCATACGTGCCGCCGCGCGACGCGATGCAACGGTTAGGCATGAATATCGAGGGAAACTCGAACGTGACCTTCTATCGCGGACGTGGCTGCGAAGTGTGCAAAGGCACCGGCTACAAAGGACGCACCGGTATCTACGAGCTGATGCCGGTTACCGACAAGGTGCGCGAGCTTATTCTGGCGCGGGCCTCCTCGTACGCCATCCGGGAGGCGGCTATCGAGGCAGGGATGCGTACCCTGCGCGAAGATGCCATGCAGAAAATCCTGCTGGGCATCACCACACTGGAGGAATCGTTGCGTGTCATCTACTCGGGCTAACATGGAAAAACGGTATCGGAGGTAGAACAGATGGCTTCAATAACCGGGGTGTTTCCGAAGTCGCCCCAGGACGTGGTACAGAACATCGGCGAACTTGCCGTGTTGCCGCAGGTGGTACTGAAAGTGCTGGATATGACCAGCAACACCCGCGCGACCACACAGGAACTGGAGGACGTCATCGGACAGGACCAGGCGTTGACCAGCAAGGTGCTGACGCTGGCAAACTCCTCGTACTACGGGCTTCCCCAGCGCGTCAGCTCGCTGCGCGAGGCGGTGATGTTCCTGGGCTTCCGCGTGGTGCGCAACATCGCCATGACCGCATCCTGCTACAACATGTTTATCGGCAAATCCGATAGCCAGAGCCTGCTGAAGCGGCGCATCTGGAAGCATTCGGTGGATACCTCACTGCTCACGCGCCTGGTATGCGCCTATGCCCCAGACGTCGTACCCGATGAGGCATTTGCGGCAGGTTTGCTCCATGATATCGGCAAAACGGTGCTCGAGCAATACTATCCTCAAGCGATGATACAGGTAGTGCAGACCGCAGAGCGGCTGGGCATTCGCCACCATGAGGCGGAGGAGCAGATTCTCGGCTTCAACCATGCGGACGTTGGACTGGCGCTCGCCATTCACTGGAATCTACCAACTGCTCTGGCGGAATCTCTTGGCTACCACCACTGCATCTCCGCTGCATCGGTGGCCCCCAGACTGGTAGCCGTGGTGGCTATTGCCAGCGACATATCCAATATGCTGGAAGATGGAGCCAGCGATGAGCAGTGGATAATGTACGTCGATGAGAACGCGCTGCGGACATTGGGTATCTCCTCCGACCAGATGGAAGCCTTGCTGCAAGGCTGTCGGGTAGAAGTGGAACGCAGTATGGGACTGCACAGCATGGCAGCGTGAGAAGGGGTGATTTCACATGGGAGCGGGTTATGCTCCAAAACATACAGGAATTGACGACCTGGAAGACTTGATGCCGCTGGAGGGAGACGGTTTCCCCGCATACTCCAGCCATTCGGCGCAAGGGGTTATGGAGAGGGAGGACAGCTCCGCCGACGCCGAAACGCTCTCCATCGAGGATGTGCATATCGACGACCTGTTGCGCATGACGGTGGAGAAGGGCGCGTCAGACCTGCATCTGTCCGTCGGGCTGCCGCCCATGGTGCGCGTGGATGGGCGTCTTTACCCGTTGCCGTTTGCACCCCTCAACCCGCGCGATATCCAGCGTCTGGTGTACGATATCCTGACCGGCGACCAGATTCAGAAATTCGAAAAGACCAAGGAGCTGGACTTCTCCTACGGCGTCAAAGACGTCGGCAGGTTCCGGTTCAATGTGTACCGCCAGCGCGGCTCGGTGGGATGCGCCATGCGCGCCATCCCCTCGGCGATACCCTCGCTGGAGCAACTGCGCCTGCCCCCTATCCTGCGCGAGTTGACCAGACGCCATAGCGGGCTGATTCTGGTAACCGGTCCCACCGGTTCTGGAAAGTCGACCACCATTGCATCGATGATCGACGTTATCAACACGGAACGTAACTGCCATATTATGACGATCGAAGACCCTATTGAGTATCTTCATTCGCATAAGAACAGCATGGTGAACCAGCGCGAGCTGGGTACCGACACCGACTCGTTCCACAATGCGCTGCGTGCGGTTCTGCGCGAAGACCCCGACGTGATTCTGGTGGGCGAAATGCGCGACCTGGAAACCATCCGCGCCGCTCTCACCCTGGCGGAAACCGGACACCTCGTTTTCGCTACCCTGCACACGCGCAACGCACCGCAGACCATCGACCGCGTGGTGGACGTGTTCCCACCGGAGCAGCAGGAGCAAATCCGAATCCAGCTGGCAAACACGCTGGAGTCGGTGATTGCCCAGCAGCTGTTGCCCATGCTGGGTGGTGGAAGAGTGGCTGCGGTGGAGATTATGATTGCCACCCCTGCCATCCGCAACCTGATTCGGGAAGGCAAGGTGCATCAGATTTACTCCGTCATGGAAACCAGCGCACAGCAGGGAATGCAAACAATGGACCGCGCCCTGGCTGATTTGCACCTGAACGGGCTGGTCTCCTTTGAAGAGGCTGTACTGCGCTGCATTGACCGTGAAAACTTCATGCGGTTCGTGCAATCGCAATAAACGAGGAGAGTGAGCACTATGCCACAGTTTGTATACAACGCGGTAGACCCTTCCGGGCGCACCCTGCGCGGGATTATGGAAGCCGACGACGAGCGTCTGGTGCTGGCGTGGCTGCACGAACAACACTACCATGTACTGAGCGTGCAGCCCAGGCGCAGGGGGCTGAGCCTGGCTTTCCTGAAAGACCTGAACCGTTCCAAAAAGGTGAAACTGCTGGAGCTGGTGATGTTCAGCAGGCAGTTCGCCACGATGATTGACGCCGGCATTCCCATCCTGAAGAGCCTCGACGCACTGGAAACGCAGACCAAAAACCCCGCACTGCGTGAGGTCATCGGTGCGGTGCGTCAGGATGTGAAAGGCGGGATGTCTCTCGCCGACGCGCTCAGCAAACATCCACAGGTCTTCTCCAAACTGTACGTGAACATGGTGCGTGCCGCCGAGGTGGGCGGTATTCTGGACCAGATACTGGACCGTCTGGCACAGTTTCTGGAGAAAGAGCTGGAGGTCCGCCAGAAAATCAAGTCGGCGATGATGTATCCGGTGCTGGTGTTGATATTCTCGATGGTGATGGTGTTCGCCCTGTTCACGTTCGTGCTGCCCCGGTTCAAGGAGATTTTCGCCAGCATGAACGTGAAGATGCCCCCGGCGACCCAATTCCTGTTCAACCTGAGCGACTATGCGGTCGCCTACTGGTATATACCGCCCGCGCTGCTGGTCGGGGCGTTTGTGTTTATCAAGCAATACGGCAAGAACCCGAAAGGACGGTATCGGATTGACCTCGTGAAGCTGCGATTGCCTATCATCGGCGACCTGGTGTTGAAAATGAGTATCTCGCGCTTCGCACGCACGTTCGGGGTGTTAATTGCCAGCGGCGTGTCGATGATGCGCTCGCTGGAGATTGTGGCGGAAACCGCAGGCAACAGCGTGCTGGCGACCGCCATCGATAATGCGCGTAACGGCGTGCGCGAGGGACAGAAGCTCAGCACACCACTGGGCGCCAGCGGGCTGTTCCCGACGATGGTCACCCACATGATCGACGTGGGCGAGGAGACGGGTCGCCTCAGCGACATGCTGGTGAAGGTCTCTGACTTCTACGAGAAGGAGGTGGACGCCACCGTCAAGGGGCTGACCTCCATGATCGAGCCCATGCTCATCATCTTTTTGGGCGTGATCGTGGGCTTCATCGCCATCTCCGTGATGACGCCTATCTTCACGCTGGTCAGCAACATTAACTAACCATCTGTCTCGGCGGGCGAGCCTCGCGCCGAGCCCAACGAGCCTCCTCCATACGGGAGCAATGCGTCCGTGGCAGCGGAGCCGCCGCAGGGGGCTAAAGGCTCAGGCGGAGCGTCGCCCGCCAGATGGTTCCGAGCGAAAAGCCTACCCCTCCTCGCACAGCACACCCTCTTCGCCTGCCTCAGCGACGATGTCGCTGAGGGTCGTGCTGCGGAACGACTGTTCCACCAGCTCCCAGGCGTTGTCCAATCGCTGATGTAACGGACACAGCCTGTCCTGATGTGCTTTCAGCTTCAACGGGCACGAGGTGATGCGTGGGATGGGGTCTACTGCCTGAACCACCTCGTAGATGGTAATCTCGTCTGCTGGTTTTGCCAGCGCAAATCCCCCACCCAGCCCCCGGCGCGAGGTGATTAAACCAGCACGGCTTAAGCCCTGCAATACCTTTGCCAGATAACCTATCGGCACGCGGGTCACCCGTGCAATCTGCTGGTTGGTATGCGACTGATCGGGGTGCTGTGCCAGATACACCATCGCCCGCAAAGCGTATTCTGCCGTTTGAGAAATCATTTTTCCGCTTTCCTCGCATTACAGACCTTGACATCTATTTTATCACGCTGGTATAATAAAATCAAATTGGATAAGTATATATTCTTATCCAAATACATGATGGAGGGTGATAACCATGGGATACACGAGACTCTGGCTCGCGCTGGCGGCGGTCCTGCTCGCCTCGTTTGGGGTGCTGGGATACTACGGCTTTGAAATCTACCAACAGGCTCCTCCCATTCCCCAGCGCGTGGTGACCTCAGACGGGCGGGTGATTTTCACGCGACAGCAGATTCAGCAGGGACAGAATGTGTGGCAATCTCTGGGTGGACAGGAAGTTGGCTCCATCTGGGGACATGGCGCTTACGTCGCCCCGGACTGGTCGGCGGACTGGTTGCACCGCGAGGTGATATGGATGCTGGATACTCTGGCGAAAGAGCGATACGGTCTCTCCTACTCCTCGCTACCCCCTGAGAAACAGGCTCCTCTTCGCGAACAGGTCAAGCGCGAGATACGCACTAACACCTACGACCCGCAAACAGGCGACCTGGTGGTTTCGCCTCTCCGGGCGCAGGCGATATGGGCAGTCGGGACACACTACGCTTCTCTGTTCGGCAGCGATCCTGAAATGGCTTCCCTGCGACAGGCGTATGCCATCCCGCCCAACAGCGTGCGAGACCCTGCCCGCATCAAGGCTTTGAACGCCTTCTTCTTCTGGGCGGCGTGGGCGTGCGGCACGAACCGCCCGGGCAGCAACGTGACCTACACCAATAACTGGCCTCATGAGCCT
Source organism: Bacillota bacterium (assembly GCA_023511455.1). Lineage (NCBI taxonomy): Bacteria > Bacillati > Bacillota > Bacillota bacterium. The sequence continues at coordinate 143,947 of JAIMBJ010000005.1, read as the reverse complement.
CTCATTGACAACCACCCCACCAGCGCGATCGTGCTGTGGTCAATCATCAGCGTTGTCGCGTTGCTGGCAGGTGTGGGAGGCATGGTGTGGTACTTTGCCGCCCGCCGACGTGAAGAGCAGGGAGACGTTGTATCGGAAAAGAACCCCCTGAGCAGTCTGCAGATTACCCCATCGATGCATGCCACGCTGAAGTACTTCTGGACGGTTGTGGCGTTGTTTCTGGCGCAGGTGCTATTTGGTATCCTCACTGCCCACTATAGCGTGGAAGGATTGGGGTTCTTCGGTATCCCGCTGGCGCGATACCTGCCTTATGCCGTGGTGCGTACGTGGCACGTACAACTGGGTATCTTCTGGATTGCCACTGCCTGGCTGGCGACCGGGCTGTTTGTCGCGCCGACGGTATCGGGCTACGAACCGAAGTTCCAGAAGCTAGGGGTGAATCTGCTGTACGTGGCGCTGCTGGTCATTGTGGTGGGTTCAATGGCAGGGCAGTGGTTTTCCATCCAGCAAAGGATGGGACTGGCAACCAGCTTCTGGTTTGGTCACCAGGGTTACGAGTACGTGGACCTCGGTCGCTTCTGGCAAATACTGTTGCTGGTTGGCCTGTTCCTGTGGCTGGGCATGGTGGGCAGAGCGCTTTTACCCGCGCTGCGCGCCCGCTCCGATAGCCGCAGTCTGCTGGCGCTGTTCCTACTGTCTACCCTGGCCATCGGCTCGTTCTACGGGGCTGGTCTGATGTGGGGACGACATACCCACCTTGCGATGGCGGAATACTGGCGATGGTGGGTGGTGCACCTCTGGGTAGAAGGTTTCTTCGAAGTGTTCGCCACCGCAGTCATCGCCTTCCTGTTCAGCCGAATGGGGCTGGTAAAGGTCTCCACAGCCACCAGTGCCGCGCTGTTCACCGCCACTATCTATCTGACAGGCGGTATTATCGGCACGATGCACCACCTGTACTTTACCGGCACGCCCACCGCTGTTCTGGCGTGGGGAGCTACATTCAGCGCACTGGAGGTGGTGCCTCTAGTATTGGTGGGCTTCGAGGCGTATGAGAATCTGAAGCTCAGTACTGTCCGTCCGTGGGTGCAGGCATTCCGCTTGCCCATTCTCTTCTTCGTCGGCGTCGCCTTCTGGAACATGGTGGGCGCGGGGCTTTTCGGTTTCCTGATTAACCCACCCATTGCCCTTTACTACATGCAGGGACTGAATACCACGCCCGTACACGGTCACACCGCCCTGTTCGGTGTGTACGGTCTGCTTGGTCTGGGCTTGATGCTCTTCTGTCTGAGAGCTTACACGATGAACCGGCAGTGGGATACCCGCAGTCTGCGCTTCAGCTTCTGGGCGATGAATGTCGGGCTGGCGCTGATGGTGCTGTTGAGTGTGCTGCCGGTGGGGTTGCTGCAGGCGGCGGCGAGTATCGATCAGGGACTGTGGTACGCTCGTTCGGCAGAGTTTCTGCAACAACCTCTCTTGCAGACGTTGCGCTGGATGCGAGTCATCGGCGACAGCGTATTTACGCTGGGGGCGCTAGCACTGGCATGGTTCATCGCGGGCCTTCAGACGGGATGGTCTTACCAGCCCATTGAAGAGCGTGTACCCGTACGCGAGGGTGAACCCGTGCATGGCAGGTAATCGAAAAAGCCAATCACAAGGAGACAAACCATGGAGAAACCGTACCTTTACTTGGCAAACCTGGCGCAGCAGGTGGAAATCCCGCCCGACGGCATCCTGAGCCGCACGTTGTATCAGGACGAACACGTGAAGGTGGTGCTGTTCGGCTTCGACGCAGGTCAAGACCTTTCCGAGCATACCGCCTCTATGCCCGCCCTGCTCCACTTCGTGCAGGGCGAAGCTGAGTTGACACTTGGCACCGACCGATGCACCGCTACCGCCGGCACGTGGGTGTACATGACGCCCAATCTGCCCCACAGCGTGGTCGCCAGGACGCCGGTGGTGATGTTGCTGGTTCTACTCCGACAACAGGACAAACAGTCGTAAGGCGGAGTAGCAGCAACGGCTTCGACGGAGCGTATCCGTCCCTGCCTTCACGGCAGGTGGGTGCGCTCCGCCAAAAACCTTTTTCCCAATCACACTCTGGCGATATGTGCTACCTTCGGTTGTACCAGCCGCTCGAAGTCCTTGTATGCCATCCGTATGACCTCAATGTGGGAGCCCGCGTTGAAGGCGATTTCCTCATCTTCGGCGAGGCTGGCGTCGGTATACACCTCCATGCCGTACAGGTTGCCGAAGGGTGGCATCGCCCCCGTCTCGCATTCGGGGAACAGATACTGGAACTCCTGTTCGGTCGCGAGTTCGGCGCGTTGTGCGCCCGCCGCCTGCTTCAGCGCGTCCAAATCCACCCGCCGCGTCGCAGGCAGCACCGCCATCGCCATCTTACCGTCCAGCTTCACCATCACCGTCTTGGCAAAATCCTTGCCCCGGATATGCGCGGAGGCGGCAACCTCCTGCGAGGTATAGGCGCGCGAGTGTGTGATGGTCACGTACTTCACATGGTGGCTGTCGAGGAACTCTTTCAATTTGCGCGCAGGCACGCTTTGCACCCCCTTGTGCCTTGAAATGTGGGCAACAGTATAGTAATACGAAAAACGAAACCTGTCAAGCAAAGGAAAAGGCGGACAGGGTTCCCAAGTCACAGTCTCCAGAACTACTTCAGGTTTACCGATATTTTTAACAGGTGTACGATGATGGCAGGAATCGCGCTTCATTCGCGAATCGGGGGACGTTTAGGCAAATACAGCGACCTCATCATGGCGATAGCGGTGCTGGGCGTGGTGGTCATGCTCATCGTGCCGTTGCCGGAGTGGTTGCTGGATACCTTGCTGGTGGTGAACCTGGCAGGCGCAGCGCTGATATTTCTCACTACCCTTTATGTTCAGGAACCACTTCAGTTTTCGGTGTTCCCTTCCCTGTTGCTGATTGCTACCCTGTTTCGCCTTTCGCTGAACATCGCCGCCACCAAGCTGATTCTGGGCACCGGTTCCGCCGGGCGCGTGATTGAAGCATTTGGAAACTTCGTGGTCGGTGGCGATTATGTGGTGGGCGTGGTGGCTTTTCTCATCCTGGTCATCGTGCAGTTTGTGGTCATTACCAACGGTGCAGGGCGTGTGGCGGAGGTGGCTGCCCGCTTTACACTGGACGCCATGCCGGGCAAGCAGATGGCGATCGACGCCGACCTGAACGCTGGTCTCATCACCGAAGAGCAGGCAAAGGAGCGGCGCAAGGCGATTGAAGAGGAGGCGGACTTCTACGGCGCGATGGACGGTGCCAGTAAGTTCGTTCGGGGCGATGCCATCGCGGCGGTGCTTATTATCATCATTAACATCGTGGGCGGTTTCCTGATAGGCTTGCGTAACGGGCAGGGCGATGCAATGACCATCCTGCGCACTTACACCCTGCTGACTGTTGGTGAAGGACTGGTGGCACAGATACCCGCCCTGTTCATCTCTACCGCAGCAGGTATTCTGGTCACCCGCACGGCGACACAGACCCACATCGGGCAAGACCTGTTTTCTCAGCTCTTCTCGCGCGCTCGCCCGGCGTGGATTGTGGCTGGGATGCTGGTCACGATGGCGCTGGTGCCGGGCTTTCCCATCATCCAGCTGTTGCTGCTGGCGGCGGCGCTGGGGGGAATCGGCTACGTGGTCACGCAGGGTCACAGGGCACGCTCCCGCCGCGCGGAAACCGCGCCCAAACGCCAGCCTGCGCCCGAGGCGCCAAAGGGACCGGAGGCGGTGTTGCCGCTGCTGACCGTTGACACGATAGAACTGGAGCTGGGTCTGGGTCTGCTGGGGCTGGTGGACGCTTCGGCAGGCGGCGACCTGGTGGAGCGTATCAACCTCATCCGCCGTCAGACTGCGCTGGAGCTGGGTATCGTACTGCCGTCGGTGCGCATCCGTGACAACCTGCAACTGAAGAACGAGCAATACGCCATCAAGATTAAGGGTGAGACGGTGGCAACCGGCGAGGTACGTCCGCAATACCTGCTGGCGATGGGCGCAGACGATCCTCAGCAGATGGAATCTCTGGGCGGCATTCCCACTCGCGAGCCTGCCTTTGGCTTGACTGCACACTGGATACCCGTTAGTCGGCGCGATGCCGCAGAGATGATGGGATACACCGTCGTGGAGCCTTCGGCAGTGGTGGCAACACACCTGACCGAAGTCATCAAACAGCACGCGGCGAACATCCTGACCCGCCAGGACGTGCAAACCCTGCTCGATCACACGAAGCAGCAGAACGCCGCGGTGGTGCAGGAGCTGGTTCCCGACCTGATGACCGTTGGCGAGGTACAAAAAGTGCTGCAGCACCTGTTGCGCGAGCGTATCCCCATCCGCGATTTGGGCACGATTCTGGAAACCCTGGCGGACTACGCCCCCCGTACCAAAGACCCCGACCAGCTGGGCGAGCTGGTGCGCGCCGCACTCGCCCGCACAATTACGCGACAGTATCTGTCCAGCGACGGCACCCTGTATGTGATGACGCTGGAGCCATCACTGGAGGGGCGACTGCGTGAAAGCGTCCAGCCCACCGCCTCGGGGTTGCAGCTGGCTATCGATACCGCCTTCGCCAGCGCGCTGTTGCGGGAAATCGGCGCTCAGGTAGAGCAAATGGCAACAATGGGCTACGTGCCGGTCATTCTCTGTTCGTCGCAAATCCGACTTCCTCTGCGCAGGCTAATAGAGCGATCAATGCCGTCGGTGGCATGCATCGCCTACAACGAAGTGGCAAGCGGAGTGCCAGTTGAGGCGGTGGCAGTGGTCTCCGTACCGATGTTCGCAGGGGTATCTCAGGCAGCTTAGGAGGAGGAAAATGGCAAATATCCGCAAATACCAGGCAAAGACGATAACCGAAGCGCTGGCAATGGTTCGCGCGGATTTGGGACGCGACGCGGTCATTGTGCAAACACGCAAGGTCAACAAGCGCGTGCTGGGCGTGTGGGGACGCGAGATGGTCGAAGTCTGGGCGACCGACAACCCCGACCTCGAGAGCCTGCGACGCCCGCAAAAGCCCACCGCGTCCACGCTGACGCCTCCGGATACGCAGGAATCAACCTCTCGCATCGAGCAGCTGGAGAACGAGATACAGAACCTGAAAGCCATGATTGCCCAGCTTGCCCGGCAGGGCGTGGCGGTCGTTTCCAACAATGTGCCCGTTGGCACACCGGCACACAACCGCTGGCTACAGCTGCTGATAGAGTCGGGGGTGGAAGAGACCATCGCTCGCGAACTGCTACAGTCCATCTCCGAAGATGCCCTCTCGGAGAGCGCGCTGCAGTCAGTGATTGCCGAGCGGTTAACCACCTCGGGTGCCATTACCCTGCAGGAGGCGCAGCCAAAGGTAGTGATGCTGGTGGGACCGACGGGCGTGGGCAAGACCACCACCATCGCCAAACTGGCGGCTCAGTATGCGCTCCTGCAAAAACGCCGCGTGGGACTGATTACCATCGATACCTACCGCATCGCCGCGGTGGAGCAACTGCGCACCTACAGCCAGATTATCGGTGTGCCCATCCGCGTGGTATACAGCAGTAGCGAACTGCCTGCCGCCGTACGCGAGTTCTCCAGCATGGACATCGTGTTCGTGGATACCGCCGGACGCAGCCAGCGCAACAGTATGCAGATTGGCGAGCTCAAAGCCTGTTGCGAACGGCTCAGCGATTGCGAAGTGCATCTGGTGCTGAGCAGCACGACCAAAACACATGACCTGTATGACATCGTCCAGCGATTTTCGGTAATGCCTCTGCACCGCGTGGTATGGACGAAGCTGGATGAGAGCACCACCTTTGGCAACATCCTGAACGTGGCAGTGAAGCATCCCCTGCCCATCTCGTATGTGACGACGGGACAGCGTGTGCCAGAGGATGTCGAGGTGGCGGAGGCGAATAAGCTGGCGTCACTGGTGTTGGGCGTTTGCTCCGCCCACGCTTCTATCCTGACGCCAGCCGCATGAGTATAGCGCTATCCATCATCATCGTCAACTGGAACACGCGCGAGCACCTGCGTGCTTGTCTGCGCTCCATCTTCGCATATCCCCCCCGCGAGCCGTTCGAGGTGTGGGTCGTGGATAACGCCTCATCCGACGGCAGCGTGCAAATGGTGCACGAGCAGTTCCCGCAGGTGCGCCTGATTGCCAACGAGCAGAACCTGGGCTACGGCAAGGCGAATAATCAGGCGCTGCGACAGGCTCAGGGCGAATTCGCGCTGATACTGAATAGCGACATCGAGGTCATGCCCGACGCCCTGCAAGCCCTGATCGATTTCATGCGCCAGCATCCTGAAGCCCACGCCGCCGGCGGGCAGCTTATTCTACCGGACGGGAGCATCCAGACTTCCTGCTCGGAACGGTTGACCCTGTGGGCGGTGTTCTGCGAGCAGAGCCTGCTGGCTAAAGCCTTCCCCAGAACGCGCCTGTTTGGGGGATATACCCTCTCCTGGTGGAGCTACGATAGCGTGCGCGAAGTGGAGCAGGTAGTGGGGGCATGCCTGATGCTGCGCCGACAAGCAGATGGTCGCTTCCCCCTGTTCGACGAACGCTATTTCATGTATGCCGAGGACACCGAGCTGTGTCATCGCATCCGTCGGGCAGGTGGGCGTATCTACTATGTGCCCCATGCGAAGTTCAAGCACCACCTGGGCGCCAGCAGCGAGCAGGAATCGGTGCGTACGGAGATGGTGAAAGCGTACAACCGAAGCCGTATCCTCTTCTTCCGCGAGGTATACGGCGCATGGAGCGTGCCTGTGTATCGTCTTCTCATCGCGATGGGGGCATTGTTGAGGATGGTGCTGTGGATGTGGGCATGGCTGGTGGGCAAACCCAACCGCCACCATGCTGCCCGCCACGTCGCCATGTTCCGGGAGGTTTTGCAGGATGCACTCGGTCTTTCACGTGGAAAAGTTCCAGAGGTTGCAAATAGAACATAAACTGCGGTAAAATAACTGCACGCACACGGTTCCAAAGGCGCCCGTGTCGTTCGTGCGAAAGCACGCACCAGCGACAACGGGCGTTATTTGTCCTGCAGGTAAGGACTTATTTCAAGTATTGCGTGACAAGGAGCTGGTAGAAGAGGATGCATTATTACGGATTACCACTACCAGAAGGTCTGTATCACCCCGAGCATGAGCACGACGCCTGCGGGGTAGGCTTTGTGGTCAACATTCAAGGCAAGAAGTCGCACGCTATTGTCGAACAGGGCATCCAGATTCTGGAAAACCTGGTGCACCGGGGCGCGTCTGGCAGTGACCCCGAAACGGGTGACGGCGCAGGCATCCTGATCCAGATACCGCACCGTTTCTTCCTGCGTGTGCGTGATGGGAACCTGCCCGATGAAGGTTATTATGGCGTGGGCATGGTTTTCCTGCCCCGCGATGAGCGCGACCGTGCCCTGTGCGAGGCGGCTATTGAGACCGTAACGAAAGAAGAAGGGCAGCTGTTTTTGGGATGGCGCGATGTACCTGTAGACAATACCGTCATCGGCAGCGCGTCGCGGGCGGTCGAGCCGGTCATCAAACAGTTTTTCATCGGGCGAGCAAAGCACCTGCCAGATCAGGAAGCGTTTGAGCGCAAGCTGTTTGTTATCCGCAAGGTGATTGAGAACCGTGTAGTTCGTCTGCACCTCAAACAGCCCGAATACTTTTACATCTGCAGCCTATCATCGAGAACGATTGTGTACAAAGGACTGTTGCTGGCGCACCAGATCAGTGGGTTCTACCTGGACCTCGCAGAGCCAGATGTCGTCACCGCGCTTGCCCTGGTACATCAGCGGTTCAGCACCAACACCTTCCCCACCTGGCCGCTGGCACACCCTTACCGCATGATTGCTCACAACGGGGAAATCAACACCTTGCGCGGTAACCGCAACTGGATGCGTGCCCGCGAGGCTCAACTGCGTTCGCCGCTGTTTGGCGACGACGTAAAGAAGCTGACCCCGCTGGTGACGGAGACAGGCAGCGACTCCGCCACACTGGACAACGCGCTGGAGCTGCTGGTGCGGGGTGGGCGCAGTCTTGCTCATGCCATGCTGATGCTCATCCCCGAAGCGTGGGGCAACCACCAGTTCATGGACGAAGACCGCAAGGCGTTCTACGAGTACCATGCCTGCATCATGGAGCCGTGGGACGGCCCAGCGGCGGTGGCTTTCACCGATGGAAGGCAAATCGGTGCCATGCTCGACCGAAACGGCTTGCGCCCCGCGCGCTATCTGGTGACCAAGGATGACCTGGTGGTAATGGCATCCGAAACGGGGGTCATGGACATCCCCGATGAGAACATTCGCTCCAAGTGGCGGCTTCAGCCGGGCAAAATCTTTCTGGTCGATACCGAAGAGGGACGCATTATCGACGATGAGGAGATTAAAGACCGCATCGTCCACCAGAAGCCGTATCGGCAGTGGCTCATCCAGAACCGCATCGACTTGAGCAAGCTGCCCGACCCGCCGCATGTCTACCTGCCCAACCACGACACCATTCTGGAGCGGCAGAAGGTGTTCGGTTATACGCTGGAAGACCTGCACATGATTCTGGCGCCGATGGCTACCGACGGCGAAGAACCGGTTGGCTCAATGGGCAACGACACGCCAATCGCAGTGCTCTCGCAGAGACCGCAGCTGCTATACAACTACTTCAAGCAACTGTTCGCACAGGTCACTAACCCGCCCATCGACCACATCCGCGAAGAGATAGTGATGTCGCTGGCGGACTACATCGGCAAGGACGGTAGCCTGCTGGAAGAGACCCCAGAACACTGCAGGCAGCTGCGCATTGAGACACCCATCCTGACCAACGTGGAGCTGGAGAAGTTGCGCCACATCGAGGTGAACAACTTCCGTGCGCGCACGCTTTCGATGCTGTTCGACCCCGATACCGGCGCGGCAGGCATGGAGGTGGCTCTCACGCGCCTTTGCAAAGAGGCTAGCCGCGCCGTTGCCGAAGGGGTCAGCATTATCATCCTGTCGGACCGGGGCGTCGACCGCAATCATGCCCCGATCCCCGCCCTGCTGGCAACCTCGGCGGTGCATCACCACCTGATCCGCGAGGGCACGCGCACTGCGGTGGGGCTGGTGGTGGAATCGGGCGAGCCGCGCGAGGTGCACCACTTCGCCCTGCTCATCGGCTATGGGGCAAGCGCGGTGAACCCTTACCTGGTGTTTGAAACGCTGGCGGACATGAAGCGCGAGGGTATGCTGCCGGAAGAGCTGAGCTACGAGCAGGCGTGTAAAAACTTCATCAAGTCCATTAACAAGGGCTTGCTCAAGACGATGTCCAAGATGGGCATCTCCACCCTGCAGAGCTACCGCGGCGCGCAGATATTCGAAGCCATCGGCTTACATGAAGAGGTTATCGACAAGTACTTCACGCACACTGCCTCGCGCATCAGTGGCGTGAAGCTGGACGTCATTGCCGAGGAGACGCTGGCACGGCACCGCTTTGCCTACCCACCCGCGCCCGTACCGGAGAATCTGGACCTGGACCCAGGCGGCTGGTACAAATGGCGTCGCGGCGGCGAGTTCCATCAGATGAACCCCGACGTCATCGCCAAACTCCAGCACGCCGTACGCACCGGCAATTACCAGATTTACAAAGAATACGCCGAGCTGGTCAACCAGCAGAACGAGCAGCTGGCGACGCTGCGCGGATTGTTCAAGTTCAAGAAGGGCAACCCCATCCCCATCGAGGAGGTGGAACCCGTTAGTGAGATTGTGAAGCGGTTCGCCACCGGAGCGATGTCTCTGGGCTCCATCAGCAAGGAGGCGCACGAGACTCTGGCTATCGCCATGAACCGCCTGGGCGGCAAGAGCAATACCGGCGAGGGCGGGGAAGACCCCGAGCGCTACATCCCCCTTCCCAACGGCGACAGCAAGCGCAGCGCCATCAAGCAGGTGGCATCGGGGCGGTTTGGCGTCACCACCCACTATCTGGTGAACGCCGACGAACTGCAGATTAAGATGGCGCAGGGCGCAAAGCCCGGCGAGGGCGGACAGCTGCCCGGGCATAAAGTGAGCAAGTACATCGCCAAAGTGCGCCACTCCACACCGGGGGTGACGCTCATCTCGCCGCCGCCGCACCACGACATCTACTCGATCGAGGATTTGGCGCAGCTCATCTTTGACCTGAAAAACGTCAACCCCTACGCCCGCATCTCGGTGAAACTGGTGGCGGAAGTGGGAGTTGGCACAGTAGCGGCAGGCGTGGCGAAAGCGCACGCCGACCATATCCTCATCAGCGGTTTCGAAGGCGGTACAGGGGCGTCACCGCTGTCGTCTATCAAGCACGCGGGCATCCCGTGGGAGCTGGGCATCGCCGAGACGCAACAGGTGCTGGTGAAAAACGGGCTGCGCGGGCGTGTGGTGCTGCAAACCGACGGACAGCTGAAGACGGGACGCGACGTGGTGATTGCCGCCTTGCTGGGTGCGGAGGAGTTCGGTTTCTCCAGCGCGGCGCTGGTGGCACTGGGCTGCATCATGATGCGCGTGTGTCACCTGAACACGTGTCCCGTAGGCATCGCCACACAGGACCCTGTATTGCGCGAGCGGTTCGCCGGCAAACCCGAGCACGTGGTGAACTTCTTCACCTTCGTGGCGCAGGAAGTGCGTGAGATTATGGCGGAACTGGGCTTCCGCAAGTTCGACGACATGGTGGGGCGCGTGGACATGCTGGAGACGCGCGAAGCCATCGACCACTGGAAGGCGAAGGGTGTGGACGTGAGCCTGCTACTGCAAAAGCCCGATGTGCCACCCGATACGCCCCTTCGCTGTGTGGAGAAACAGAACCACGGTCTGGAGAAGCAGATAGACATCCAGCTGCTGGAGCTGTGCAAGCCTGCTCTGGAACGTGGCGAGCGGGTGGAGCTGAGCCTGCCCATCCGCAACTGCAACCGCACGGTGGGCACGATGCTCAGCGGCGAGATTGCCCGACGCTACGGCGAGGAGGGTCTACCCGACGACACCATCCGCATCCACTTCAAAGGCTCCGCCGGGCAGAGCTTCGGTGCTTTCCTGCACAACGGCGTGACACTCATCCTGGAAGGCGACGCCAACGACTATCTGGGCAAGGGCATCTCCGGCGGGCGCATCATCGCCTATCCGCCAAAGGAGAGCGACTTCCCACCGCATGAGAACATCATCGCGGGCAACACACTGCTATATGGAGCCACAGGCGGAGAGGTGTTCCTGAGCGGTGTGGTGGGTGAACGCTTCGCGGTGCGCAATAGCGGCGCCAGGGCGGTGGTCGAGGGTGCAGGCGACCATTGCTGTGAATATATGACCGGCGGCGTGGTGGTGGTGCTGGGCAAAACCGGACGCAACTTCGCCGCGGGCATGAGCGGCGGAATCGCCTTCGTATGGGACATCGACGGGCTGTTCGACAGGCGCGTGAATTTCGGCGGCGGCTCGATCTTGCTGGAACCGGTAGAGGACCCCGAGGATATTTCCCTGCTACGCGACCTTGTGGAGCGACACCATCGCTATACCGGCAGCGCGCGCGCCAAAGAGGTGCTGGAGCGCTGGAACGAAGTGCTACCGCAGTTTGTGAAGGTCATTTCGGTAGAGTACAAGACCGTGCTGGCAGAGATGGCACGAGAGCAATCCGCCGAGCAGATGGTGATGGACTGAGGTGGTGGACGCATGGCTGACCCAAAAGGCTTTCTAAAGTATACACGCGAAACCGCGCCCTACCGACCGGTGGAGGAGCGCAAGCGAGACTGGCTGGAAGTGCATACGCACATGCCGCCCGAGCGTCTGCAACAACAGGCGGCTCGATGCATGGACTGCGGCGTGCCTTTCTGCCATCTGGGTTGTCCACTGGGCAATATCATCCCCGACTGGAACGACCTGGTATACCGCAGCAAATGGCACGAGGCACTGCGCCGCCTGCACGCCACCAACAACTTCCCGGAGTTCACCGGTCGTTTGTGCCCCGCGCCCTGTGAAACCGCGTGCGTGCTGGGCATCAACCAGCCTGCGGTCACCATCAAACAGATCGAGGAACACATCATCGAGTACGGTTTCGAGAAAGGCTGGGTACAGCCGGAACCCCCGCCGGTGCGCACGGGCAAGCGAGTGGCGGTGGTGGGGTCGGGACCGGCAGGGCTTGCAGCGGCACAGCAACTTAACCGCGCTGGCCACTGGGTGACGGTGTTCGAACGCGCCGACCGCATCGGGGGATTGTTGCGTTACGGCATCCCCGATTTCAAACTCGATAAGAAAATCCTGGATCGCCGACTGCAGCTGATGGAGGCGGAGGGGATAGACTTTCAGCCCGGCGTGAATGTGGGGGTGGACGTTACTACCAAGGAGCTGCTGGCGGCGTTCGACGCAGTGGTGTTAACAGGTGGTTCCACCATCCCGCGCGACCTGAAGGTGCCCGGACGCAATCTGAAAGGCATCCATTTCGCCATGGAATACCTGACCCAGCAGAACCGCGTGAACGCTGGCGACCATATTCCCCCTGAGCAACGCATTACTGCCGAGGGCAAGCGCGTGGCGATTATCGGTGGAGGCGATACCGGGGCGGACTGCCTGGGCACCGTCATCCGGCAGGGTGCGAAGGAGGTCTACCAGATTGAATTGATGCCCAAGCCCCCGCTGGAACGCGATGAGATCACCCAGCCCTGGCCGACCTACCCTATGATCCTGCGCACCTCCAGCGCGCATGAGGAGGGCGGCATCCGCGAGTGGAGCATCAATACCAAATGGTTCGAAGGCGACGAACACGGCAACGTCAGGCGGTTGCACGCGGTGCGGCTGGAATGGTACACAGATTCCAGCGGCAGACGGCAGTTCCGCGAGATACCTGGCAGCGAGTTCAGTCTGGATGTGGATCTGGTGTTGCTGGCGATGGGCTTCCTGCACCCGCAGCATGATGGCTTGCTGGATTCGCTGGGCGTAGAGTATGACGAGCGCGGCAACGTAAAGACCATCAATTACGCCACTTCGGTGCCAGGTGTATTCGCCGCGGGCGATATGCGCCGGGGACAGTCGCTGATTGTGTGGGCGATTAGCGAGGGACGTGAGGCAGCGCACTACGTGGACAAGTACCTGATGGGGCGCACTTACCTGCCCCTCACCGGCGCGAAACTGTTGTGATGCCCGCCCTTCCCGCCTGCGGGGGCAAGGACATTTTCACCAAAACCCAGTGCATCCCTTGCCCTGTGCCCCAGAGGTTTGGTATACTGTAGTGGCGCGAACGCGCGAGGCGTTCGCGAACTTTTTGTGTCATCCATACCGGAAGGGGTTGAAATATGGCATCGGCACAACAGATACTCGCCGAAATCACCAAAGACCAGCTGCGCACCGACCTGCCCGAGTTCGGTCCGGGCGACACGGTACGCGTGCACGCGAAGGTCATCGAGGGCAACAAAGAACGCATTCAGGTATTTGAGGGCGTGGTTATCGCTCGCAAACACGGCGGTATTAACGAAACCTTCACCGTGCGCAAGATTTCGCACGGCGTCGGTGTCGAGCGAACCTTTATGCTTCACTCCCCGCGTATCGACAGGATAGAAGTGGTACGCAGGGGTAAAGTACGCCGCGCCAAACTGTACTACCTGCGCAAGAAGATCGGTAAAGCCGCACGAATCAAGGAACTGCGTACGCCACGATGACCGGCGAATGGGTAGAGTGGATAGCGAACCTTAACGTTCGCTATGTCTTGCTCATCTCGGCTGTTCTCACGCTGGTACGCCTGGGGCTGACGCCATGGAACACGCGCTCGGTGCGCTCGCCTGATGTCAGGTTGTCCCCGGTGTATAGCCCCAGGCTGTACGCGCTGAACGAACTGGTCGAGTCGGCAGTGCTCGCCTTTATTCTGGTGTTCCTGGTCATCCGTCCGTTTATCGTGCAGGCTTTCTATATCCCCTCAGGCTCCATGCGCCCCACCCTGCTGGAGGGCGACCGCATTCTGGTCGACAAGTTTACCCTGCGCTTGCGCGAGCCCATCGCCGGTGATATTCTGGTGTTCAAAGCGCCGCCGGAGGCAGACCCGCGCGAGATTGAGTTCATCAAGCGGTGCGTGGGTGTACCCGGCGATGTGATAGAGATACGCGACGGAGTGCTCTACCGGAACGGTACCCCGGTTCGTGAACCGTACATCGCCAGCCCACCGGAATATAACCTCAAGATTATCGGCGGACACGTGTACGAAATCAACCGCTACGGCGAGGTCATGGAGAACAATCAGATTATCCTTGACCCTCACCGCGAGGCTTACGTCCGTGAATCTCCCTCCGAAAAGATTCCGCCCGGCAAGCTGCTGATGCTGGGTGATAATCGCAATGATAGCAACGACGGACACAAGTGGGGACTGCTCGACCGTAACAGGGTGGTGGGCAAGGCATGGATTCTCTTCTGGCCGCCCCAGCGCATTCGCATTGTGCGTTGAACTCTCTGGTTGCCGGAGTGGATGAGGCAGGACGTGGTTGCCTCGCGGGTCCGGTGGTTGCCGCCTGTGTAGTGCTCCCAGCGGATGTCGGTGCAGAGGGGCTTCCGCTGTTCATCCGCGACTCCAAAAAGCTCTCCCCTGCGCACCGCGAGCAAGCCTGTCGCTGGATATACCGCCACGCACTGGTCGTCTCAGTGGGACTGGCAACCGTCGCGGAGATCGAGCAACTGAACATCCTGAAGGCGTCCCTGCTGGCAATGAGGCGTTCGGTGGAGTCGTCTCCTGTGCCCCTGCATATGGTGCTGGTGGATGGGTCTCACGTCCCCGCCGGACTGCCGTATCCCGCGCAAGCCGTCATCAACGGCGATGAACTGGTCCCTGTGATTAGCGCAGCCTCTATTGTGGCAAAGGTGGTACGGGACCACCTGATGGCACAGCTGGACAGGCTGTTTCCGCAATATGGTTTCGCCCGTCACAAAGGCTACGGTACCGCACAACATCGGCAGGCGATCGAGCAGTTCGGTCTCTGTCCCCAGCACCGCGTGAGCTTCTGTGCACACCAGCCTCGCCTGCCTCTGGAGAATCACAATGGACAACCGTGAGACGGCGCGTGCCGGTGAGCAAATCGCCGCACAGTATCTCCGGCAAAAGGGCTGCACGGTGTTACAACGCAACTGGCGATGTCCGTATGGTGAAGTGGATATCATCGCGCAGGAGGGCGACACGATACTCTTTGTGGAGGTGAAAGCACGCCATAATGTAGAGTATGCCATGCCTCGTGAGGCAGTAGACGAGCGCAAACAAGCCCGCCTGCGCCAATGCGCAGAAGTGTATCTCAGCCTGTTCTGCCCTGATTCTCCGTGCCGTTTCGATGTGGTCGAGGTGTGGTGGCAATCGGGCAAGACGTACGTCCGCTGGCTTCGCGAAGCTTTTTGAAAGCACACTCGCAAATGTGCAGGAATACTGAAAGGCAAGGAGAAAAGAGTAAAGCCAACTGTTCCTCAGCCGTGAAGCGGAGGGAGGAGAGATGAACAACCGGAATCGCTCCGGGGCAACGGTTTCAATATGGCGCATCGTCCTGCTCAACCTGACGCTGGCGCTCGTGTATTTCGTGCTGGCAAGGGTGGGCTTGCAGTTCGCCTACGTCCAGGAGATGGCGACACTCATCTGGATGCCCACAGGACTGTCGCTGGCGGCGGTACTGCTGGGCGGGTATCAGCTCCTGCCAGGTGTGGCTCTCGGTGCGTTTTTAACAGTCCTTGCGAGTCCGGTTCCGTTGTGGGTCTGCTTCGCCACATCCGCAGGGAATACACTGGAGGCGTTTCTGGGCGCCTTCTTCCTCACCCGTTTTACCGACTTCCAGATTTCCTTCCCCCGTATCCGGGATGTTCGGAACTTCTTACTGTGGGCGGCTCTGCTCAGCACCACCGCAAGCGCTACCGTTGGGGTGGGTTCACTTTGCACAGCGGGCATTGTTGCATGGGAGCAGTTCCCGAAGGTGTGGCTGATATGGTGGCTGGGAAACGTGGTGGGAGGTCTGCTGATCGCTCCCCTGATACTGGTATGGAGCCGTTTACCCCGCTGGCAACTGGACGGCTGGCTGGAGTTTGCGCTGGTGCTTGCGCTTACCGGTCTGGTCACCCTTGCCGTTTTCGGTGGCTGGATACTCTCCGCCGGCGTGAAACCCTACCCTCTGGTCTTCCTTGCGTTTCCCTTACTCATCTGGGGAGCATTGCGGTCTGAGCAGCATGGTTGCACCGCCGCGAACTTCGTCGCGGCAGCACTGGCTGCCTGGATGACGGTCATGGGCAAGGGTCCGTTCGCCAGCTTCGGCTTGCAGGAGAGCGTCGCCCTGTTGTGGGTGTTTATCACGGTGACCACTGTGCCTGCGCTGCTACTTGCCGCCTCCGTCAGCGAGCGACACCATGCCCAAAAAGCCCTCCAGCAAGCCTATGACCAGATCAACCAGATTATCAACAACGCGCCGGGTGTCGCCGTTCAGGGCTACGACCACGAGGGGAGGGTGCTGTTCTGGAACAGGGCTTCCGAAGAACTTTACGGCTTCACCGAGCAGCAGGCGCTGGGCAGGCGATTAGGAGAGTTTCTGCTTTCGGAAGAGGATGCCAGGGAGTTCGACCAGATGGTGCAGCGCACCCTGAAGACAGGGCAACCTGCCCCACTACGGGAATGGGAGACGCGAACTGCCTCCGGTGCCCCTCGTTATATTCTCTCCTCGCTGTTCCCCGTCCGCCTTGAAGCGGGGCAGACCCAGATAATCTGCATGGATATCGACATCACCGAGCGCAAGCGGCTTGAAAGCGAACTATTTCGTGCTCAACGTCTGGACAGCATCGGGCGACTGGCAGGGGGGATCGCCCACGATTTCAATAACCTGCTGACCGCAATCATGAGCTACGCAGACCTTGCCATCGCGCGCCTGCCCGAGCAACATCCCGCCGTGGACGACCTGAAACGCCTGCTGGACACCGCCAACCGTGCGGCAGACTTGGCGAAACACCTGCTGGCATTTGCCCGCCGCCAGACGTTGTCGCCACAGGTTATCGACCTGAACCAGATTATCTACGACATCGCCCCGCTGATTACGCGTTTGATTGGGAAGCAGGTAGACCTGAGAATACTGACCGAGCCTGCCCTTAAGAGGGTCAAAGCAGACCCAGCGCAGATAGAGCAGGTTATCCTGAACCTCGCCATCAATGCCCGCGATGCCATGCCAGAGGGTGGAGTGCTGACGATCGAAACCGCAAACGTCGTGCTGGGTGAGGCTGATGTGCAATCCCACCCCGACCTGTCCCCCGGAGAATACGTGAGGTTGTCGGTGCGTGATACCGGCGTCGGCATGGAACCCGAACAGATGGAACATATCTTCGAGCCTTTCTACACCACTAAAGGCGAAAGAGGCACCGGTTTGGGGTTGGCGGTGGTGTATGGAGTGGTGAAGCAAAGTGGTGGTCACATCACCGTAGAGAGCAAGCCCGGACAGGGCAGCACGTTCCACATATACCTTCCCAGCGTTCCTGCCGAATCCTAGTGCCCCCTCGCAGACAACCGTTTGAACCCCTTCACCCTACACAAGAAGCCCTTTTAAACCGAAGATTTTACCGGTATGAATCTCACACCAAGCGGAGGGAACTCGCATGAGCGCGGCAACGATGACCGCAACCGCCGAAAGGCAGGTTGTTGCGTTTCGTCTGGGCAACGAGACATACGCTATTGACATTTCGTATATCCACGAAATCATCCGCATGAAGGAAATCACCTTCGTGCCGCGTGCGCCTCATTACATGCGCGGGGTCATCAACTTGCGCGGGCGTATCGTACCGGTGATGAGCCTCAGCGCACGGCTGGGTTTGCCTGTTCAGGAAGAAACTCCCCAGTCGCGCATCATCGTGGTAGAGGTGAACGGCGAAAGCATTGGCATGATTGTGGATGCCGTCTCAGAGGTGCTTCGGCTGCCCGAAGACCATATCGAGCCACCCACCCAGATGGCAGGCACCGAAAGCGCAGATTACATCAGCGGGTTAGGAAAGGTCAACGACAAGCTGGTGCTGCTGCTGGATGTGGAAAAAGTGGTGGAACAGCAATAGAGGCTCCGCTGACCAGCATAGAATCTCTTTGCCGCGAGGTTGCGTATGATGGATACTGGCGAATACATTGCGCTGTTTCTGGAGGAGGCTGCCGAACAGATTAACATTCTGGAGCAGGACATCCTGCTGCTGGAGCAATCGCCTTCTCAGGATGTGTTGAACGAGATATTTCGGGCTGCCCACACCCTGAAGGGGTCATCGCGCGCGATGGGCTTCACCGCCATGGGAGAGCTCACCCACGCGATGGAGGATGTTTTCGATGCCCTGCGCAAAGGTGAAATCAATGTCAGTACGTCGCTGGTGAACCGCCTTTTCGACGCACTGGATACCCTCAAAGCCATGCGCGACCAGATTGCGGAGGGCGGCACATCCAACATCGACTGTGATGAACTGGTGCAGAGTCTGCGCAACGCCCTGCAGGAAACCACCACCGACATATCAGCAGCGAATACACCATCATCGGCGCAACCACAAGCCCCAGCCGAACTGGTTCTGCAGGAGCACCAGCGAGAAGCCGCATTGACGGCTATCGACAACGGGCTGCAGGTCTATCACTTTACCGTGCGGCTGGCGGAAGATACGCTGATGAAGTCGGTACGCGCGCTGATGGTGCTGCAGGCGATAGACGCCAGCGGTGGCGCCGTAATCGCGTCGTACCCTGACGAGGACGCGCTGGATAACGAACAGTTCGACGACTCGTTCCAGCTCCTCGTCGCCACGGATAAGCCCATCGAGCATCTGCGAAGCGCGCTGATGGGCATCAGCGAGATACGGGACGTGGAGGTATCGCCCTGGCAGGAGGCTACCGCCGCTGTTCCGGCGCAACCTGCCCCCCGCGCCGAGCAAGGGCCGCAAAAGGTGCTGGATTCGCCCGTCGCCCAGACAACAGGGCCGCGCCCCGAACCTCCCATTTCCTCTGAAGGCGAAACGGAGAAGACCACCAGCCGCACACCCGCTATGTCCCAGACGGTAAGGGTGGATGTAGCGCGTCTGGACACGCTGTTAAACCTTGTCGGGGAGCTGGTGATCGACCGTACCCGCATTGCCCAGCTGGGGCGCGAATTCGAGGCGCGTTCCCAGCACGATGACCTCGTGGACAGTCTTCTGGAAGCGGCGGGACACATCGGGCGCATCACCGATGAGCTGCAGGAACACATTATGAAAGCGCGCATGTTGCCCATCGAGCACGTGTTCAACCGCTTCCCGCGCATGATACGCGACCTCGCCCAGAAGTTCGGCAAAGAGGTACGGCTGGTCATGGAAGGTCAGGAAACCGAGCTCGACCGCTCGGTGATTGAAATCATCAGCGACCCGCTGATACACATGCTGCGCAACAGCGTGGACCACGGCATCGAGCCGCCCGAAGTGCGCGAGGCGGCGGGCAAACCCCGTCAGGGAACCATTCGCCTGAGCGCACGGCACGAAGAGAACTACATCCTGATCGAGATAGAAGATGACGGCAAGGGGATGGACCCTGCGCAGCTGCGGGAGGTGGCGGTACGCAAAGGTATTCTCACTCGCGATGCAGCGGAAAGGTTGAGCGACCGCGAGGCACTGAGCCTCATCTTCGCGCCCGGCTTCAGCACCGCCAAAGAGGTTACAGAAGTATCCGGCAGGGGCGTGGGGATGGACATCGTGCGCAACAATATCCAGCGTGTCGGAGGCATTGTGGATATAGATAGCACTCCTGGCCAAGGCACCCGCATCTCTGTCCGCCTGCCCCTCACTCTGGCGATTATCCGTGCGCTGCTGGTGCGCGTGAACGGACAGGTCTATGCCATCCCGCTCAGCTCCGTGCTGGAAACGCTCAAGATCGAGCCCGAAATGGTGCAGTTTGTCGGTATGCGCCCGACCATCGTGCTGCGCGGACGCACGCTGCCGCTCATCAGCCTGAAGGCACACTTCTACGATGAGGATTTCTCCGCACGCTCCTGCCGCGGTGAAGAGCCCATGTTTGTGGTGGTTGTTGGGCTGGGTGAACGGCAGGTCGGGCTGGTGGTCAGCCACCTGATTGGCGAGCAGGAGATAGTGATTAAGTCGCTCAGCCGGTACCTTGGGGAGATTGGCGGCGTCTCCGGCGCGACCATCCTGGGCGACGGGCGCGTTGCCCTGATTCTGGAGGTGGCAGACCTTTTCCACAACGTGTCGGCACGTGCCGCCTGAATGAGGAAAGGAGAAGGAGAAAACGATGGGAGAGCTGTCTTACATGTCAGCATCCAGTGTCATCGACACAAAACATCTGGAGGAAGCCATCCGCGAGAGCCTCGAGCGCCTGCCTCCCATGCCTGCGGTCATCACCAGGGTGATGGAGATGACTAACGACCCGAACTGCGGGGTGCAGGACCTGCAAAAGGTTATCAGCATGGACGAGGTGCTCTCCTCGAAAGTGCTGCGTCTGGTGAACTCGGCGAGATACGGCTTCCCCAAACGCATCACCACGTTATCCCATGCCGTCATTCTGCTGGGTTTCGAGACCATTCGTAATCTGGCGATAGGTGTCGCTGCCGTGCGCCTGGTCTTGCGACACGGCGCCAGCTCGCCGGTAAACCGGCAACGGTTCTGGGAACACTCTCTGGAGACAGCGCTGGCGGCTGCCGCGCTTGCCAAGCATCTACGCAAAGACCTGATTATGCGCGAGGAAATGTTCCTCACAGGTCTGCTACACGATTTGGGCATTCTGTTCCTGAGCCAGAACTTTCCAGCCGAGTATCGGGCAGTCGTAGAGCGAAGCGAGTGCCTGGAGGCCGTCTACCCGTTAGAGCAAGAACTGCTGGGCATCACACACGCTGAGGTCGGCGCGAGGATGGCGGAACACTGGAACCTCCCCCCTGTGTTCGCAGAGGTGATGCTGCACCATCACGACCCGATAGAGGATTCCCCCTTCTTCCATCAGGTAGGCGCGGTGTATCTGGGCGACAGGTTGTCGGGTAGCATTGCTGCCGAAGCCCCCCCCGAACAGATGCCAGACCTGCCTGTTCATCTCTGTGAGGTCTTCCGCATGGACAACAACTCGTGGAGCTGGTGCCGGCGTGAGGTGGAAATGCAGATGGATGCGGCGAGAGACTTTTTGCACATCCTCCAGTCTCCGTAGAGCGGGAAACACCGCTTTTATGGAACTATTCTAGTGGGGATACCGCCTAACTAATCGGTCGGCAGCACCGTTCAGCACGCCCCGCCGGACATGCCGAAAGTTTTCGGGTTGCAGTCCCAAAGGCTGTATGTTATAATCCTTTCGGTGCAGAGGAACCATCCGCAGAGAAGCAGGAGAGGAAAAGGTCGCTTATGGACAACGTGTTTCAACTGCGCTCACAAATTGAGGCACTCCAGAAAAGCCTGGAGGAGAAGGACAGATATATCGCGAAGCTGGAGCGCGATCTGCAAGAGCTACAGCATAGCTATCGGGAACTGGAACAAAAATACCGCAGCACTGCCGAGACAGTAGAAACCCCTACGGCTATCACCGAGTTCGAGGAGACTCTCAAACGCCTGGTACACCGTATCGCCATGATTCTCCAGGCGGAGAAATGCGTCTTCATGCTGTTTGACCGCGAGACCGGGGAGCTCTATGCGGTACGTCCTGCCTTCGGTCTCACCGACGATGAAATCCGCAGCTTCCGCGTTCGAGCCACACAGGGCATCAGCGGGGAGGTATTCCGCTCGTCGCAGCCCGTTATCTTCCATGATGCGGTGAACGACCCCCGCACCCTGCAGGAGCATGTGGCACTGCTGCGCATCCGCAACGGCGTCAGTGCACCGCTGATTGTGGAAAAGCGCGACGAAGAGAACCGCGTGATTGACCGCATCACTATCGGTGTAGTGCACGTGTTCAATAAGCGTTATGGAGGCACCTTCATCGACGAGGACGTGCGCTTGCTCGAGCGTCTCGCCCGCAACGCTGCCGCGGTCATCGTCAGTGCGCAGATGTACCGCGAGGTGGTTGAAGAAAAAGAGGAGCTGGTGCATACCATCGAAAGCCTGTATGCCGGGCTCGTGATGGTGAATAAGCACGAGCGAATCACGCAGATGAACGCCTCCGCGCGGCGCATCTTCGGCATCAAAAACGGCGAGAACGTCATCGGCAAACCCTATAAGGAAGTCATCCACATCGACAAGGTGCGCGAGCTGTTTGAAAACGCGCTCACAGAGAAAAGCGAAGGTGCTGTCGAAATCTCTGTGAAAGACCACGAAAGCGAGGCGGAGCGAATCTTCCAGGTTCAGGCAGCTGTCGTGCGCGGTGACGAAGAGAACGACCTCATCGGCGCGGTGGCTATCTTCAATGACATCACCGAAATCCGCAACGTAGAGCGCATGAAGACCGCCTTCGTTTCAACGGTCTCGCACGAGCTGCGCACACCGCTGACTTCCATCAAGGGCTTCGTGTCCACCCTGCTGCAGGATACGGAAGGCTTCTATGACCGCGAGACACAGCGGGAGTTCCTGCAGATTATCGACACCGAAACCGACCGCCTGAAGCGGCTTATCGACGACCTGCTGAACGTGTCGCGTATCGAATCGGGGCGGGCATTGCAACTCAACCCCAAACCCATCGACCTGCCCGGGCTGGCGGACCGCGTTGCGACCATCCAGAAGTCGTACACCACCAAGCACCAGATTATTCTGGACTTCCCGGAGGACTTCCCCACCATCATTGCCGACGAGGACAAGATAGACCAGATACTCACCAACCTCATCAACAACGCTATCAAGTACTCACCGCGTGGTGGAGAGGTGCGGGTGAAGGGTGTACCGGAGGGCGAGACGGTGCTCATCAGCGTCAGCGACCAGGGCATCGGTATCCCGAAGGATCACCTGCCCAAGATTTTCGAGCGGTTCCACCGGGTAGACAACCGCGATACGCGCGAGGCAGGTGGCACGGGCATCGGGTTGTTCCTGGTGAAGCATCTGGTGGAGCGACACGGCGGCACCATCTGGGTGGAAAGCGAGGAAGGCAAAGGTTCCACCTTCTATTTCCGCCTGCCCCTGCAGCCGCCACCCGAACAGCCAGAAGACGAAAAACCTACCAAGTAGGGGCAACCCTTGTGGTTGCCCCCCCACAATGGCGCATTGTGTCCACCCCCCGGTAGGGGCAACCCTTGTGGTTGCCCCCTATCCGTTTTAATGGAAAATTTGCAGTGTAGGCACGCCCCATACCACACCAATCAACGACCACAGCGCGCCCATCGTGTAATCGCCAAGCACCAGCCCCAGGAAGAAGGGCAGCGTACGCCGATACATGCGCAACCCACCGTAGCGCAGCACAAAGAACTTCACCAGCCACGCGATGAAAAACGGCAGCCACAGCCACACCAGCCCCGGACCGATACAGTAGCCCAGCGGATGGAACGGAAACCCCACGAAGCGCGTGCGCATCGCATACAGGAACAGTGTGAACAGGCTCGCGCCACCCACTACTCCCCAGCGGCTTGCCTCGGCTTTGAAGCCCGAGTGGACCGCCCCTTCCAGCCAGGTGAAGCTCTCCCATCCTGTCCACCGCGCAAAGCCCGCACACTTCGCCAGCGCACCCTCGCGATACAGCACATGCAAACACGCCCACTGCCCAACCACCGTCGCCAGCGCGATAGAGAGCAGCATCGGTAACACTAGCTGGCGCAAGGGGATGCCGTGTTCCTGCGCCAGTTTGAAAGCCTCCATCTGGCTGGGCATGATGTGGCTGCGGTTCAACCGCCAGAACCAGTGGCTTAACGCGGCAGCAGCCATCGTCGGAGCGGTCATCAGCGTGGAATCGAACAGCCGGAACAGGCGCATCGGCTCCAGGTCCCACACGGTGTGCTGACCACCCGCTTCCGCCCGCACCCGCGTGATGCACAACGCCAGCAGGAAGTAGGCTGCCACCATCAACAGCACCCACAGCAGGCTCATGCCTGCCAGCCACCAGAAGGCTGCAAACGCCACCAGCCCCAGCAGCGCACCCACCAGTGCCACCCGATATGGCAGCGGCTCATGGGAATCCAGCGAACGGTCGCCGCGCCACGCCGCAGAAACTATCTCCTTCAGGTAGCCCCGGCTGGCATACAGCAATATCACCCCAAAGGTAGCCCATGCCCCGATGCCCTGTTCGCTGACGTAGGGAAAATCGGGGATGTTGCCGTAGCCCAGCTGGTAGCCAATCACCATCTGCGCCTTAATGAACAGGTAGAAAAACCAGCACGAGAAGGACACATCCAGCGGCACGAGATACGCGAGCCCTATAGCGAAGGGATAAAACGTGCGCACAAACCACCCCACCGCCGTCCATGGAGGTTCGGTAAACTGGATGGGCACAGCGCGTGTCGGAAAGTGAGGCAGTGCCGGAAACCACTCGTGTAAGCCATTGATTAGGTCCAGACCCGCTGCTACCAGAAACCCGAGCCAGAGTGCGCGGGTATGCATCATTGCGCCGGGAGTGAACGGCTCGGTCAGCGCCAGAGGCAGGCGCACGATGGGGAAGGAAAGGCGCGTCTGGTCCATCCACGCCCGTCGAAAAATGGTGTTCAGGCACAGCATCGTCCACCCAGCGATAAAGATAAACAGGCTCCAGAACGCCAGCGGAGCTGCCCACATCTTCAGCACTTCCAGTCGGTACAGGGTACTGTTGCCCTGAAAGAAGCCTTCCAGCAACTCTTTGTCCCAGACCAGCAACCAGCGCGGCAGGTGGGGGAACAGCGTGTCCTCCCAGCGGTTGGTCGGGGTGGCAAACCATCTCGCCCACCCCATGAGAGAGATGAGGTTAATGATGAAATCGTGGGTGGCGATGGTACAGGACATCACCAGCATCACGTAGATGACCACCAGCTCTGCCGGGCTCAGCATCCAGCGTGGAGCCACGCGACGCAGCAACGCATTGAGAATGACAAGCACAAACAGGTAGAAGACAGGCGTTACAAACAGCGGATTAAGCGTAAGGATGGCATACCAGCGCAGCTCCGCCACAATGACCCAGTAAACGTTTAGCGGGATCAACATAATACCCAGCAGGATAGCACGGGACGAGACGCCTGCCGCTGGCTTACGAAGCGTATCCCTGTCCGCAGAATCGGTGGGTGGATGTGTGGTCGGTTCTGCACTGGCTCTGGGTATATCCATCATGCCTGCGAGTGACGCAATCTCCTTATCGCTTGTATATCGTCCTGACCGGTTTAAACAGACTGTGTGCCTTTCTCTGCCCAATACTTCGCCGTGCAGAGCCTATTTGCCTTTCCAGCAGCTGCTGCCGTTTACGGTACGCTGGACGCCGAGGCTCTCGTCGAGCCATTTGAAGGACTTCGGCGGTTGCGCCTGAAAGGATAAGGCGTTATACTAAAAGGTGGGGGATGCCAATGAGCCAGCGGATTGCAAGAACCACACTGCCGAACGGTCAACAGATTACCCTGTTGCAGGGCGACATCACCCAGGAACAGGTTGACGCTATCGTCAATGCTGCCAATGAGAGGTTGCAACACGGTGGAGGAGTTGCGGGCGCGATTGTGCGTGCCGGTGGTGAGGTGATTCAGCAGGAAAGCAACCGTATCGGGCACGTGCCGACGGGCGGCGCTGCAGTAACAGGCGCAGGCAGGCTCCCTGCGAGATACGTGATTCACGCTGTCGGTCCCATCTGGAACAACTACACGCCAGAAGAAGCCGACCGTCTGCTGGCGAGTGCGGTTCACAGCAGCCTGCAGCGAGCAGACGAGCTGGGCGTTGCCACGATTGCCTTTCCCGCCATCAGTGCGGGCATCTACGGATTCCCGAAAGACCGTTGCGCGAAGGTGATGCTGGAGACGATAGAGTCGTACTTCGCACAAAAGCCCGGCAGCAGTGTTAGAGAGGTGCGTCTTGTGCTATTCGATGCGCCCACCGTGCAGGCATTTCAGCAGGAGTTTACCGCGCGATACAACGGATAGCACGTTACTCTAGCCTGCTCCGCCGTTGCGCCAGCAGTTGCAGTGTCCGCACGGGTAGTTCCGTAGAGACACCGTGTCGCCAGAAAGTCTGGTGGCGCTGTGGACCTACCGATACCATCGCTACCGGCACTCCGGTAAGCTCCTCCACTTTCTGAACGTAACGGTGCGCATTTTCGGGCAGGTCGTCCCAGCTTGTCGCGTCGGCAATCTCCTCTTTCCAGCCGGGCAGCTGCTCGTAGACCGGCTCACATTGCTCCAGTACCGCGCTATCTGAGGGAAACTGCTCTGTGACCTGTCCATCCGGCAAGCGGTAGGCGCGACATATCTGGACGGTGTCCATCCCACTCAACACATCCAGCAAGGTCATGGCAAAGGCGGTGAGGCTGTTCACTTGCGCCGCGTAACGCAAAACCACTGCGTCCAGCCATCCACAACGGCGTGGTCTACCCGTCGTTGTGCCGTACTCTCTACCCCGTTCGCGCAGGTAGTTGCCGGTTTCGTTGGGCTGTTCGGTCGGGAAGGCACCTGCACCCACACGAGTGGTGTATGCTTTCGCCACCCCGATGACTGCGTCGATGTGCGTGGGACCGATGCCGGTGCCCACACACGCTCCACCCGCCACAGGGTGCGAAGAGGTCACATACGGATATGTACCATGGTCCAGGTCCAACAGCGTGCCCTGCGCTCCTTCAAAGACCACCCGCTGACCCTTTTGAACCGCCGTGTACACCAGCGGGTCGGTATCGGCAATCAGCGGGCGAAGCACCGGCAGGTATTCTTCATATTCACGCCAGATGTCTTCGAAAGAGGGACACTGAACCTCGTAGACCCTTTCGAGCAGGCGGCTTTTCTCCTCCAGCGCACGGCGCAACACCGCTGCAAACCGCTCGGGCTGGCGCAGGTCTGCCATGCGGATACCTTTTCGCGCCGCCTTATCGGCGTAGGCGGGGCCAATGCCTCTGCAGGTGGTTCCGATTTGCGCCGAGCCGCGCTGCTTCTCCTCCAGCGCATCCAGTAGCCGATGGTAGGGCATCACCACATGCGCGCTTGCGCTGATACGCAGGTTATCCACCGGCACTCCCTGTGCCTGCAGGGAGCGGATTTCCTCCGTAAGCACCTGCGGGTCCACCACCACTCCGCTGGCGATGATGTTCATGACCTGCGGGCGGAAAATGCCGGAGGGCACCAGATGCAATTTGAATTCACGCCCATCGAAGCGAACAGTATGACCGGCGTTACTGCCACCTCCGTAGCGCACCACCATATCGGCATCCTGCGCCAGGCAGTCCACCGCTTTGCCTTTCGCTTCGTCACCCCACTGGGCACCGACCACAACAACTACTGGCATGCGGCAGTCAACGGCGGAAGCCGCCTTCCTCCTTTCCGTTGCTCGAGGCAACAGGGTTGGTCAAAAACGATTGGATAGCCAGCACGGCTATCCAATGGGCGATAAACGCAAAAATGGAGCGGGAGACGGGACTCGAACCCGCGACATCCAGCTTGGGAAGCTGGCGTTCTGCCACTGAACTACTCCCGCTCGCTCTACACAAGATATGCTACCCTTCACGCCCTGCAGGCACAACAGGTTGTGTTGCGCACACTGCCAATTTCCAGGTAGCTGGCTATCTCACACAGCCACTATTTATCTTAACACATTCTGCCACAAAAAGCAAGCACGCCATATCCCCAAATCTCCCAAAACCTTGCAAAATCTATCAGCGTGCCTGCGCATGAAATAGTACACTGTACGTACACCTTCCAGATACATGTATCGCCGTTGAGGTTGGGGTATGCTTACGTACCCTTTTCCGTTTCATTTTTCGGGTTACAGCAAGCGCAACTGGGGTTCGTGGGTAAGATGTTCCAGCTCGGAAAGCACCTGTTCAGCGTTGCCCACCAGCACCACTGCACCTGCAGTGCGCAGGGCTTCGTGTTCACGCTTCTGTGCTGGCGTTAACCTGCCACTGCCTGTTTTCACCTCAATAGCAATCAGCCTGCCCTGCCAGCACGCCAGTATATCAGGCAAGCCTCTACGTTGCCCCCATGTGCCACGTATTCGCGCTACCCATGCACCACGTTTCTGCAGGTAGCGTACAATCGTTCTGGCGTGTAAGGTGTGCTGGTGCATCCTGAAAGGCTCCAGGAAGCCTGCACAGCGCGTTTTCACGTGAAGGGAAGGGGAACCCCTCGCCTGCGCCTGAATCGTGGCTGTACAGGCTTTCTGGTGGCTTAGAAACGCCTTCTACGCGAAGGTTCAATCCTCTTCTTCTTCAGAGAAGTAATCGCGTTCTTCTGCCTCGCTTTCTGCCTTCGCACTCACAGCCACAGGCTTCTTCTGGCGCACTGGTAGCAGGTTCTCCACGTGGTTGTAGCGATTGCCCTGCTGAGAAGGCTTTACCACCACCACAGCGATAGCCTTGCGCCCCACCAGTTCATCCGTATCAAACTCTTCACCGGGCACCACTTCACAACCTAACGCCCGTGCCCACTGCGCCAGTTTGGCTGTGGTGCTGTTGGTGGCGTTCGTGTAGGCAATCAGTTCGCGCCCTTCGTATCCTGGTTCCAGCACGCGAAACATCCACTGTAACTGCAGGCTGTACTTGCCCTCCTTCTCAGTGATGCTGGCAACCCTTACCAGGTATTCGCCAGTGGGCAGTGGTTCGGAATCTTGCCATACCAGTTTCATGTGGTTCACCTCCGTCGTGTGATGTGGTTTGTGGTTGGGTTCAGGTTCTATCTCATCTGCCTGTGCAGGGTTTACCAGTTTGCGATACGCCAGCACCAGCAGGCGTGTGTGGTGTTTCGTGAAGGGTGAGGTGCAGAAGGTAAGCCATGATTCACGCCCTGCCTTCAGGGTGATGTGGGGTGCTAACTTCAGCGCAGGGAAACCATACACTGAACCTGCCTGCCATAGCAGTTCATGCAGTGGTGGGAAGGGTGAAAGAGGTTCCTGTAGCACGCGCCTGCACGCTTCACACACGTAACGCTGTAGTGGCACATCGAAGCGCACGTGGTGGCTTTCGCAGTGCCAGCAGATATATTCCTGCTCGATGATTCGCGCCAGCTCTTTGCCCTGCTCGCGCAGTGCCTGCTTCAGTTCTGGCGTGAGGCGTGAAGGTGGGTAAATACCCAACCTGCCCTGTTCTACCCATACAGCGATGCCTGCCACGTGAAGGGCATCCAGCAACTCATGCGCGTTCATCTTCGCTCACCTCCAGAAAGGCAGGCTCACCTTCTGGCACGCCCTCGCCTGTTGCCCACCAGGGCAGTTCAGGCTCGCCATCGCTCGAACCTTGCAAAAAACCTTGCATATATATAGGCTCGCAAGGTGCAAGGTGGGGGATAGCAACAGATTCAGGGGTTGCCTTGTGGCTTTCACGCCTTGTGGGTGTGATGTACCATCTGTAAGTAGCCCCAGCTTTGGTCTCTTTTGGTTCGCGTTCAATCTGTTGGTTCTGGTAGAGATAGTTTAAGGCGTTCAACACAGTGCGATAACCTGGAAGAGGTTCGCCTAATTCACGCCTAACCTCTTGAGTGTTTAATGGCTTACTCGCACGATACAGCACTGCCTCGATGCGCTGAAGTAGCACTCGCCACTCCATTGTTTCTGCCTCGCCCACGTAGCGCAGGTTGCCATCCTGCCACTGCAGCATCAGGCTGCCACCTTGCGAGGTTCTACCTTCGTAGGAAAGCACCAAATTGCCCTCGCTCTTCTGGTTCAGGCTCAGTAGCATATCAAACATACCACTCAAGGCATTCGTTCCAGCAAACCTATCGCTGAAAGCCTCGCCTTCTGCCTTGCGCTCATGGTGAAGCACCACCAGTGTAAACCGCAACTTGCGCTGTAAATCAATCAGGGGTGATACATCCTGGATCACACGTGAAGGGTGGAGTTCATCACTCAATCGCCATACCCCACGCAGGGTATCCAACACCACCACGCTGTAACCCCCTTCGCGAATCTCAGCCAGAAGATTCTCACGCGATTCTCCTGCGCACAAACGCACGTGGCACTGTTCAGGCAATTCATCATCCGCGAAGCTGGCGAGGCGCACGCGCCAATCTTCGATACCCTCCTCGCTCAGGTAGAGTATTCTCTCGTTGTGCCACTCCAGCACTCCACCACGAAACAGGGCTTCAGTTTTCCCAACACGTGGCTTGCCTGCCAGCAGGTGGCTCCTGCCCTTACGGATGATTCCTGAAACACCGAAGAAGGGCAGGCTCGCCTCTGTTGAAGATTCGTGGGCAGGCGCGTTCTTCAGTTCGTGGAGAGTATACAGGTGGTTAACACCTTGAAGCTTGCAACCCCTTATATATTGCAAGGTTTCATGCAAGGTCTGGGGTTCACTAGCCTCCACAGGCTTCGCCTGCGCCAGCAGTTCGCGAATCTGCTGTTTGAAAATAGCCTTCGCGTTCTCGCCGTGTTGGGCCACACACTTGAGCCACAGTTCATTCGCATCTTTCACGCCTTGTGGTGGCTCGATTAGCCTCACGTTCTGGAACAGCTGCGAAGCCTTCTGCGCGAAGGTTGCGCCCCCTGAATCAGGTTCCTGCCAAACCACCACCTTAAAGCCTGCCAACAGTTCAGCGTGATATTCGCTCAAACTGTTTGCTCCCGCAATGCCCAGTGCTGGCACGCCCATCTGCCACAGTGTTAAGGCATCACTCTCTCCCTCTACCAGCACAATTTCGCGCCTGCCCTTTTCACGCCATTGGGGAAGCCACCACTCGCCATACGCTAACTGGCGAGGCTCAGCACCCTTCTGCCACCTGAAGCGATCGCCTGCCAGTGTCACACGATAGCGAATCGCCTGCAGGTCGCCTTCAGCATCGCGATACTTGAGCAACACAGCAGGCTTACCCTGATACATACCTTGCGTAACCTGCGCCTGGCGCAACAGTTCAGCCTCAAGGTGTTTCGCCTTCGCGAAGGCTTGCAGTGTTAATCCTTCGCCTTCAGGGTGCTGGTGGCTTGCTGGTTCTTCGCACAGGAACAGATGTTTGGGTTCAATGTTCAGCGCGTTGCAGATCGCTTGCAAGGAGCATCCTGCAAAGCAGTGAAGAAGCACCCTTTCATTTTGCAGGGTAATGTGAAGGCTTGGCTCGTGATCATCGTGCGCAGGGCAGTGCGCCAACCAGCTGCCATCGCGCTGTTGGCGCACATTGCCCAATCTGGCTAACACATTTTGCAACTTTTGTGGTATAATCATAGTGTAATCTCCTGGTGCAACCTCCTATGGTTGTAGTGGCTCGCTCAGCTACCAGGTGTCTCGCCTGCGCGTGTGGCTTGCTCAAAACCTGGCGCAGGCGAGTTTCGTTTTGGAATGCTAAGGCGTTAGCTCACCCTGCCTCCTTATCAGTTTCTGCAATTGTGCCTCAGGTATCTTGTGGTTCCTCCCTATGCGCACAGCGCGAAGTACACCCTTGTGGATCCACCTGCGCACGGTTTCCCGGCTTACGCCCAGTTCCTGCGCTGTTTGCTTCACACTCAACAGTTTGTACTGCGTTTCTTGCATTTAGCACCTCCTAAAGCAAAAAGCCTGCTAAGATTCGCCTGTGCTGTAAAACAGCAATCCGGGTATCTTAGCAGGCTAGTTTCAATCCTCTAGCGCATCGCGCCAGCATCTACATTATACCACACCTTGCCACAAACTGCAAGGGTTTGTGTAGATGTTTTTCTGCGCAGATTCATGCCTGTTGCACGAAGGCAGATTCTTTCTGCGCCAGCAGGGCTTCACCTTCTGGTGTGCGCTGTGAAGGTTCAGCCAGTGCCAGTGCTATCACCACCTCTTCTTCGTGAAGCAGGCTTGCTGAATCTTCTTCACCTTCCCACTGCGTGCGATTCACCTGCACATACCTGCCTGCTGGTGTGCGATAGATTTCGCTCCAGCGCGTTTGTGGGTTGCCATTGCGCCTGAAGGTATCCAGCAGTTTGGTGGCAGTGGTGGTGTTCAGTTTGTATACCTTGCCTTCTGCTTCGAAGTAGTGGGTAGCCATCTGTTTCACCTCCTTTCACGCAAGGTTTTCAGTGGGCTGTGCTGTTCGTGTGCGCGTTTCAAATCATCTTCTACCAGTGCCAGGTATTGCTGTGTGGTTTTCAGGTCGCTGTGCCCCATCAGCAGGCGCAGGTGTTCCAAATCAATCCCATTGCGCAGGCTCCACGTGGCAAAGGTTCTGCGCAACTGGTGTGCGCCTAACTGAATACCAGCACGCTTGCCTGCCTTGCGCACCGCCAGTTTCAAGCCATCCAGAGTAAGTGCGCCATCTGCGCCATGCCACAGTGGCTGTTGTGCAGAAGGCTTCGCAGGGCACGCCTTCAGGTATCGCAGTAAGGCAAGCCTTACTTCTGCGCTCAGCACCACCATGCGCTGTTTACCACCTTTGCCACGCACAATCAGCGCGTTCTGCAGAACATCACCCACGCGCAACTGGTGGCATTCGTGAATGCGCAAGCCTGTATCCAGCAACAGCAGAACCAGTGCCTTATCGCGCAGGCGTAGCCAGTGCCTGCCTTCACACGCCTGCAGTAAGGCTTCCACCTGCTCAGGGTTCAGGGCAGGCTTCAGCACCTGTTCACGTTTTGGTGGTTCTACCTTCGCGAAAGGGTTGTGTTCCGTTAAGCCTTCGCGTATGCACCAGTTCCAGAAGGTTCGTGGTAGCCTGTAGGCGTTGTGCAGGGTGTGGGTGCTTACTGCTTGTGCTTGCTTGTGTATCAGCCACTGGCGAATGTGGTGGGGTTGCACTTCCTCTAACTGCTGGCAACCTTGCTGGCACAAGAAAGCCACAAAGCCACTTACCATATCGCTGTAGGTTTCCAGTGTTCGTGATGTAAGCCTGCGTGCCTGTAGTGCTTCCATCCACAACGTGAATGTGGTGTTAATGGTGTTTGTGTCCGTGATGTGCAAGCTGAGTATCTGCATGTGTTGCGCCTCCCGTGTGTGTGTTTGGTGGCAACACAACATGTTGTGGTTTTCAGGCTGATGCAGGGTGAAGAGGCACAAGATGTAGTGTGGTGGGTGAGGCTTTCAGCGCGACATCCAGCTTGGGAAGCTGGCGTTCTGCCACTGAACTACTCCCGCTCGCTCTACGTTAATATTCTACACACTCCCGCAGGAGTTGTCAAGCGATTTTGAGGGTGCTCAGTGAGCACCGGGTCACACTTTGACCCGTTTCCAGCCGCCACGCTGGAAGAACACAGCGGTGAGCAAACCAGAGACCATCATCGAAGCCGCCATCGCCCACCACGCGCCGTGCGTGCCGTAGCCCAAAGTCAATGCCAGCAGGTAGGCAAGCGGTAGCCGGAACAGCCACATGGTGATAAAAGTAATCCATGTTGGCGTGCGTGTGTCGCCAGCTCCCTGAAACGCTCCCGAAAGCACAATCGCCAGCGCGAGAAAGGGTTCCGCATAGGCGTTGATGCGCAGGTAAGCTGCGGCTACTTCCACCACCAGCGGGTCGCTGGTAAACCAGCGTGCAAAAGGATAGGCAAATATATAAAACACTATGCCCATGATGGTCATAATCACGCAGGCTTGCGCGGTTGCCATCCATGCGTAGCGGGTAGCGATGTCCGCCCGTTTTGCGCCCAGGCTCTGCCCAACCAGTGCCGTCGCCGCCATGCTGTAGCCCAGACCAGGCATGAAGGCGATGGATTCGGCGGTTAAGCCAATCGGTAGTGCAGCCAAGGCGGCGGTTCCCTGTGGCGTCGCGGAGAGGATGCGTGTGTATCCCAGCATACTGGTGATGCGCAACAGCGCCTGCAGCGATGCGGGAGCACCGATGTTCACGATGCGCTTTGCCCACATCATATCCAGTCGCTGGAACCGCACGGCTTTGCCCATCACCGGATGCCTGCGCAGCGCCAGCCAGAACATGACAAACCCAAACCACTGCGAGATGGTCAAGGCAGTTGCTGCGCCTGCCAGACCCATGCGAGGAAACGGACCGATGCCGAAAATCAGCGCGAAGTCCAGCAAGATATGCACGATGTTCACGAGAACCATCACCTTCAGCGGCGTGCGCATGTCGCCCATGCCACGAAAGACTGCCCCCAGCGCCTGCCCCACAAACAGGGGCACCACGCCCAGCAAGGCAATGGAGAAGAAGTTAATCGTGGCACGCTCGGCGGAAGGTTCCATCCCCATCAGGTGGAAAGCAGGCTTCGCCAGCAGGTAGCCAACGACCATGCACACCGCGCCCATGAGTGCCGCCACGGTGAGCGATTGTCGCAGCGCTTTACGCGCATCTTCCAGCACCTGCCCCCCAACGAACCGGGCAACCAGCGCGGCAGTGCCTGTCCCCACGATGAACGACACAGCCATCAGCAAAAACATGCCCTGCCCCGCCACGCCCACCGCTGCCAGCGCATCCCGTCCCAATCGCCCTACGAACATGCGGTCCAGGAAAGCGTTGGTGGTTTGCAGCAGGTTGGTGGTGACGGCAGGGAGACTGATGTGCCACACGTCGCGTGCGATGTCTCGCCACGACGGCTCTCTCTGCGTGCGCAGGGCAGAGGGTAGCATCGCCCGAGCGGAGTCCGCATCCGCCCGGTCTGATTTTGATGAGATGGACGTAGGCTCCGGCATCCGCAAGTATCTACCTGTAGAGATGACGCACTTTATCTTACCATATCCTTCTGCCTGATACCAGCGGAGCGCGGAGGAGAACCACCTGCTACCGCTCAATCATGCCCCACGGAAAAACCGGGGCTTGTCCACGCGATTCGCCAGGAAGCCAGCGGCTGTCATCAAAAGAGAGCGTGTACCACCCCTTCGATTCGCGGTCGGTCACCTTCCAGCCGGGGTCGGAAATCACCCACCTTGTCTGCCCGTTGGGCAGGCGGACGCGCATCTCCAGCAACAGCCCGCCAGGACCGTCCACGTTGTCCACCTGCAGGGCAAGCAGGTTCCTTCCCGGCTTGAGCAACCGGGTGACATCGTAGCGCTCGGCGACTGCGAAGTCATCGTCTTCGCCCACGAAGACGCCGTTCACCCACAGGCGGTACCGGTTGTCTGCACTCACCCACAGCGTCGCTTCGATGGGCCTCGCGGGGAGGTCAAAAGTGCGCCGGGCATATACCGTGATGTTCGGCGTTTCCCATTGCCCCGGCAGCCATATCCACTCGGCGCGCCAGTCTGCACCTATCACTTTGGCGATGTCGGGGAAGCGTGCTGGCGCAGGCGGCTGGCGAAATACCCACGTCTCACCCTCCCGCACGCGCTGCTGGATGCGGAAGCGATGACCCGGCTGGGAACAGGCGAGAGTTATCCGATAGCCTTCGCCCTCTTTTTGCACGCGCAGGTCTAACAGCAACCCCCGATAGAACAGGTTCCGCACGCCCGCGAAGGTCAAATCGCTGGGCAGTTTGGGTGATATATGTAAACCGTCCACACGCGCCTCCACCCCCAAAAAGCCATACAGGAAGTAGGTGGGAACCAGTCCGCTTTCGGGGAAGGGGATGTCGGTGCCGACAGCCCAGCCGTTGATATACGGCTTGCCGCCGAAATACATGGGATTGCCGCCGCAGAGGCGGTCGGGCTGGTCGTAACGGCACAGGATGCCCCACAGTCGCTGCCAGGCGTTGTCCGCGCCCAGCCAGCGGTGCCGCGCCATCAGGTCAAAGAAAGAGGTATACAGAATCGCGCCGCCGTTCTCGCAGTGCGTGTCGAACGGCTGGGAGGGTATCTCCCCCTTGCCTTCCAGATACCACCATCCGGAACAGTCCAGCGTGTTGACGCGCGGCGCGAACTCGAAGAAGTAGGTGTCCGCTTTCCCTGTGGAGGTTGGTTCTTTTTCCATCCAGTGGTAAATACGCCTCGCCTTTTCGGTATCGCCCAGACCGTATGCCAGCGCTTCGATGTTGACGTAGGTAAAGCCGTAATCGTGGCGGTTGCCGTGGATATCCACACAGCCGATGAACCGTCCCGCCGACTCGTTCCAGAACGTCTCTTCGTAGCGGCGTTTCACCTGTTGTGCCAGCTGGCGATAGTAGCTGGGTGTGCGTGGAGTGGGAGCATTGGGCGTCTTTTCTTGCGACATCACCGACTCGATCTCCGCCATCGCCTGTAAACTGGCATAGAAGTAGATATTCTCATAGGCGGAGAGGTGTCCGAAGGGGATGTTATCCCAGTAATTCGAATGTAAACCTTTCGTGGTGCCGTCGTGTTCGGGGCTGGTGATGACGAACAGCCCTTCCGCGCCTCGGCACTCGGTGAGCTGCCATTCCATCGCGCGGCGGATGCGGGCGATGTTGTGTCTCAGAAACTCTTTGTCGCCCGTCCAGCAGTAGTAGCGCCAGCAGCCCAGGATGAAGTTGGCGTTGGTGGTGAAGTGGCGGGCGTCGTACTTCTCGTTGTCGGGGAAGGGCCACTCCTTGCGGTCGCCCCAGGTGTAGACGTAGCCGTCTTCATCCAGTTTATAGTGCAGCAGATGCGCCCGTTCGCGGGCGTGAAATCCGGGTAACGCCACCCAGTAGCGCGTCCGCGCCAGCCATTCCATCCAGTCGGCAAAGGCGGGCGATAACGGCCAGCTGAAGGCGCGTTCGTAATAGAAGCGGTTCATCAGGTCATCCAAACGCGAGTTGGAACTGAAGAAACGCGGATAGAAAGCGGGCAGCCGTCGTTCATCGTGGGGCAGGAGTTCGAGAGTGACGGTTGCCCTGGTGCGCAGGCTCAGTCGCAGTCGGTCGGCGGTCATCGCCCAGCGCAGCTCGCCGTTGAGGTTTCGCCACCGATAGTCTGCCGTGCCGTTGCCGGTCATCTCCAGCCAGTCTCGCGCGTGCATGCCCCAATCCAGCTCATCGCGCCGTTTCAGTTGCTCCACTGGCAGGTATCTCCCGGAGTCGGAGAAGAAGCGACGGAAGGGGATGCGTTCGGGGTCGGTAACATCTGTCCCGTCGTAGTCCCACGGCGTCAGTAGAACCCACTCCTTGACTTCGCTTCCTTGCACGGTGATTTGCAGCCGATTGCCCTCTAGCGAATAGAGGACGTCCGCCTGGCGAACAGCGAACAGCCACAGGCGCATGCAACGTTCCCTCTCTGCCACCGGCTGTCCATCGCGCAGGGGCACCGACCCGGGCAGTCGTCGTTCCAGGGTGGCCCACCAGCCGATGGTGCCCACCGGGTCGCTCATCTGCACGCGGTAGCGACCAGCGGGCTGAGGGACAACCACCAGACGAACCCATCGGTTGTCCTGCACATTGGTGAACTTCTGGTGGGCAATCTGCTGCCAGGCACCGTTCTCCCATCGCCACAGACTGAGGGTCATGCCGCTACCAGTGGTGAGCCATGTCGGGCAGTTGACCTCCACGACGGTCAACCCTGGTTCACCGAGTTCAAACTCCTGCGCCAGGGTATGTCCGGGCTCGAGGCGCAAAGCTTGCTGACGCACTGCTGAAGCAAAGGATTGCCGGGGAACCAGCAATGTCGCTCCTCGCCATATCAGACGATGACCCTCGATGCGACCTTCGCCTGTCGGCGGTAGGCTCAGCACGGAATCGTCACCCGCCACCAGCCCCAGAAAACGCGACGGAACGTAGTTGCCCTTGCCCAAGGGGTCTACCTGCAGGCTACGCAGCCACCCGCCCTCTACCCGGATGCGCAAGAAGGGATTGTCCACAGTGATGACATCTGCAGCGACGAGGCAACTGACTTGCAACGCCAGCACAATCGGTCCCACCACTCGCATAGGAGACCTCCAGAGATCTTGCTTTATGCCTTTTATATTTCACCACGCAATCTTACCGCTCCCCTGCCCAAGCAACCCATGTCTGCAACTGCCGCAGCCCGTAAAACCACTAACGAGCAAGTTTGCGATGTTGCACCCACGCCACCACCAGGTACCCGCACACCGCCCCAATTAGTGCGCCCGCCACCACATCCGACGGGTAATGCACGCCGCGATACACCCGCGACAGCATCACCAGCAGCGTCACCACCCACGCTCCCACCACCACGCCCGGATAGCGTTTCCAGAACGCTATCGTCAACACCATCGCCATCGCCGCGGTGGTGCAGGAGTGTCCGGATGGGAAGGACTTGCTGAAGATACGCTCATCCGCCGCCACCAGCGCGCCTGCCAGATTGGACGGACGCGGGCGGTCCCACGTTCGCTTCACTATTTGCGTCGCAACGCCCGACATCAGCCACGCCCACAGAAGGCTGGCAAAAGCACGGCGATAAAGGACTGCCCACAGTTGGTCGCCGTACCGCCGCGCCAGCGCCAGCACTATCAGCGCAAGCAGAACCTGCACCCATCCCACCCCCAGCCACGTCATCGCCCAGAAGAAGTCGTTCAGCCAAGGGTGGTGCCACCCGTGGTTAATCCAGAAGAAGAGGGCGCGGTCTGCTTCCGCCATCAGTCCAGCCCCAGCTGCTGCCAGATTTGGTCGATACGCGCTTTGACCTCCGGCGACATCCGGATGACCGCGGGCCACTCGCGGGTGAAGCCTTCGGAGGGCCACTTTCGCGTGGCATCGAAGCCGATTTTGGAACCGAAGCCCAGCATCCGCGAGGCGTGGTCGAGCACGTCAATCGGTCCGCGCGTCACCAGCATGTCGCGCTCAGGGTCGATATTGTTGGTGAACCGCCAGATGACCTCGTACATGTCATGCACGTTCACGTCGTCATCCAGCACAATGATTATCTTGGTGAACATAAGTTGCCCCAGCCCCCACAGCGCGTTCATCACCTTGAAGGCGTGCCCCGGATACCGCTTCTTGATGGAGACAATCGCCAGATTGTGGAAGCACGCTTCTACCGGCAGGTTCATATCCACAATCTCGGGCACCATCAATTTGATGATCGGCAGGAAGATGCGTTCGGTAGCTTTGCCCAGCCAGGCGTCCTCCATCGGCGGTCGCCCCACGATGGTGGCGGGGTAGACAGGGTTTTTGCGGTGCGTGACAGCGGTCACGTGGAAAACAGGATACAGGTCGGCGAGGCTGTAGTAGCCCGTGTGGTCGCCGAACGGTCCCTCCATCACCCGCTCGCCCGGGTTGACGTATCCTTCCAGCACAATCTCGGCGTCGGCAGGAACCCACACGTCGACGGTCTTGCATTTGACCAGCTCCACGGGCTGACGGCGCAGGAAGCCAGCGAACATCATCTCGTCGATTCCGGGCGGTAGTGGCGCAGTAGCGGAGTAAGTCAGTGCGGGGTCTCCGCCCAGCACCACCGCCACCTGAATCGGTTGCTGCTTTTCCTCGGCGGCGCGATGATGTTCCGCGCCCACTTTGTGCAGCTGCCAGTGCATGGCAGTGGTGTTTCGGTTCAGCACCTGAATGCGGTACATGCCGACGTTGCGCTTGCCCGTGTTGGGGTCGTGCGTGAACACCAGCGGCAGGGTGATATAACGTCCTCCGTCCTCGGGCCAGCACTTCAGGTGGGGCAGTTTCTCGATGTCCACCTCATTGCCTGTAATAACCACCTGCTGGCACAAACCGTCGCCGCTGCGCTTTTTGGGAGGCATGTCCGCCAGCCGCAGCAGCTTGGGCAACATGCCGATTTTCTCGATGAACCGCTCGGGGATTTCGGGTTTCAACAGGTTCTCGATCTCGCAGGCAATCTCCTCGAAATCGTTTACTCCCAGCGCCAGACTCATTCGCTTGCGCGAGCCGAAGGTGTTGATGGCGATGGGAATGTCGTAGCCCTTGGGTTTTTCGATGAGTAATGCGGGACCGCCCGACTTCATCACGCGGTCTGCCACTTCGGTAACCTCCAGCACGGGGTCCAGCGGATAGGCGATGCGCTTGAGCTCCCCTTGCTGCTCGAGAACGCTCAGGAAATGCTGAAAATCACGGTATGCCATAAGCTGCCTTTCCCTCCTGTTGGAATCAATGTACCAGAAAAGAGTATGCTGGTGCAAAACCCGACACCCGTGCGCCCAGCAGGACGGCATTGGGGGCAGAATTGCCTCTCCTCCGCGCTATCTGATATAATCAGAGCGTACCGCTAGCCGGGGAGGGAAGAGGATGATGCTTCGTCGTTCCGTTTGGTGGATTCTGCTTTCCCTCGCTGCGCTTGTTGCTTTCGCAGACGAGGTGGACAATCTGGTTGCCCGAGCGGTAAAGCAGTATCAGGCAGGCAATGTCCAGCAGGCGATAGAGACGCTGGAGGGTGCGCGACAGAAATCTCCCAACCACAAGGGCACATTGCAGTGGCTAGGGTTCCTGTATCTGCGCGTGGGTAGAGCGGCAGATGCTGTACCCGTGCTGGAGCAGCTGGTTCAGCTGGCGCCCGACGATGCACAGGCGCATAACAATCTGGGCAACGCCTATCTGCATACGGGACAACCCGACAAAGCGCTGGCGGAGTACCGCACCGTGCTAAAGCTGAAGCCCGATTTCGCCGACGCCCACTACAACATGGCAAATATCCTGATGAAGCAGGGCAAGCTGAACGACGCCATAGTCGCATTCCAGACCGCCGCCCGATTAGCTCCTCAGGACCCCTATATCTGGAACAACCTCGGCGTGGCACTGATGGGGGCGAACCGCCTGAAAGAGGCGATAGAGACGTATCGCAAGGCGGCTGCCCTGGAACCGAAAAACCCACAGGTGTGGACTAATCTCGGGCTGGCTCTGCACGCCGCAGGTAACCTGCGCGATGCGGAAGCGGCTTTTGTGAAGGCGCTGGCAATAGATGCTCGTTCCGCAGGGGCGGTGCTCGGTCTGGCGCAGACCTATGCCTCTCAGAAACAGGACGCCAAAGCGATACCGCTTTTCCAGCGTGCTGCCTCCATGCAGCCCAATTCGTTTGTGGCTCACTATAATCTGGGCGTGCTGTATGCCCGTGCCAACAACTCCGCCGAAGCGGAAAAGGCTCTGCGCCGTGCGCTGGAACTGCAGCCGAATCACCGCGATACCCTGCTCGCGCTCGCGTCGCTCTATCAAAAGGACAAACGCCTGACGGAGGCAGAAAACACCTACCGTGCGCTGGTGGAAGCCTACCCCAAAGATGCCGAAGGCTGGTGGCAACTGGGCGCGGTGCTGGTATTGCAGAACAAGAACGAAGAAGCGGTGCAGGCTTGGGAGAAACTGCTCGTGCTGTCGCCGCAACACCTGAGAGGGCGTGTCGCGCTCGCGAACCTGCTGTACCGAATGAACCGCGACTCGGAAGCCGAGGCGCACTACAAACTGGCTCTCAAACAGGATGCCCGTAACATCGAAGCACTCAATGGGCTGGGGCTGGTCTGCGACCGACAGGGCAGGCTTCAGGAGGCGGAGAACTACCTGAAACAAGCGATAGCGATAAACCCCAACTACGCCTACGCCCATAACAACCTGGGCGTGGTGTACGAGAAGATGGGCAAGAAAAACGAAGCTATTGAATGCTACCGACGGGCATTGAGCATTAATCCCAACTATACCGACGCCCGCAACAACCTGCAACGGTTCACCAGAACCACCACTCCATGAGCATGATGATGTTACAGCGCGTGGGCCTGATAGTACACACCGATAAGCCCGACGCCCTGCGGTTTACCCGTGAGGCGGTGGAGTGGCTGCGTCAACACGGTCTGCAGGTGCTTCTGGAACCGGAAATCGCCAGCGCGCTGGGAATGCCTGAGTACCAGTGTGAGGAATCCGCCCTTTGCCAGAGCGACCTCCTCATCGCGCTGGGTGGCGACGGAACCATCCTGCGAGCGAGCCACCTTGCCGCCTCACGGGCGATCCCCATCCTCGGGGTGCATTTGGGGCGTTTTGGCTTCATCGCGCAGGTCAAGCCTCAGGACCTGCGCGCCGCCATCGCAAGGGTACAGGCGGGCGACTTCACAATCGAGAAGCGCCTGATGGTGCGGGCGATTGTCTACCGTGAAGGCAAGCCGATATGTGACGCCCTCGCGCTCAACGAGGTGGTGGTGACCAAAGGGGCGGTAGCCCGCATGATTACCCTGCAAACCTATGTCAACGATACCTTCCTCGCCACCTATTCCGCCGATGGACTGGTGGTGTCCACACCGACGGGTTCCACCGCCTACTCACTTTCGGCAGGGGGTGCGATTGTGGACCCCGCCTGCGAGGTGTTGCTGTTGACGCCCATCTGCGCCCACACCCTCAGCGCGCGACCGCTGATACTGCCCGCCGAGAAACAGGTGAAGGTGGTGGTAACCGCCGACGACGGAGAGTTCCACCTGCAGGCAGACGGCGGAGAAGCGGTGAGCCTGCGTTCTGGAGATGCGGTTCGTGTTTTCCGCGCCCAGGAACGCACCCACCTGATCGTGTTTGACCCCGACGAGTTCTACACGAAACTGCGCGACCGCCTGTTGTGGGGAGAGAGGGTCAACG
This sequence comes from Bacillota bacterium, assembly GCA_023511455.1. Taxonomy (NCBI): domain Bacteria; kingdom Bacillati; phylum Bacillota; species Bacillota bacterium. The sequence goes on along the minus strand of JAIMBJ010000005.1, from coordinate 101,781 downwards.
TGTAGCCATGCTGGTCGAGCTCGCTGTGGAACAGATAGCCATTATCGACCGGCTGAGCCTGCGTTTCGAGCCGGGCTTGAACGTGCTCACCGGCGAGACGGGCGCAGGCAAGTCCATCCTGATCGACGCGCTCAGCCTCGCACTGGGCGAGCGAGCGGAGGCAGAGATGCTTCGTGCCGGGGCAGAACGCGCCCAGGTCACCGCCGTGTTCGACGTATCCGCCTCTCCTCGTCTTATCGCCCGAATACAGGATCTCGGCGTCGTCCCCGAAGAGGGTCTGCTCTACCTGACGCGCGAACTGTTCTCAGGCGGACGTTCCCAGGCGAGAATTAACGGACGTCCGCTGCCCGTGGCTACCCTGAAAGCGGTAGGCGACCTGCTGGTGGACCTGCACGGTCAGCACCAGCATCAGTCCCTGTTCCACACGAGCGAGCAGATGCGCTTTCTGGACGAGTGGTGCGGCCAGGAGGTGCTGAGCCTGAAGGCGGAACTGGGCGAGTGCGTGCGTGAGATGCGTGCCCTGCAACGCGAACTGAGCACCCTGCAGGCGGATGCTCGTGAGCGGGCACACCTGCTGGACCTCTATACATTCCAGAAGCAGGAGATCGAGCAGGCACATCTGACGCCCGGCGAAGAGGAAGAACTGCTTGCCGAGGAGCGCCGCCTCGCGCACGCCGAGAAGCTGTTCGCATCGGCAGAGACAGCCTACGAACTGCTTACCGCGGGCGAACCGGCAGCGGTAGACCTGCTGGCTCAGGCGGTGCGCACCCTGGAGGAGATAGTGCCTATTGACACCGACCTGCAGCCGATGGTGGAAAACCTGCAAAACGCACTCTACGCCGTGCAGGATGCCACCGCCGACCTGCGGGCTTATCGCGACCGGGTGGAGTTCAATCCCGAACGCCTGAACGAGGTGCAGGACCGCCTGCACCTTATCCGCACGCTGAAACGCAAATACGGCGACACAGTGGAGGCGGTGCTGGATTACCTGCGCGAGGTGACCGGGAAGATGGAGCGATTGCAGGGAGGGGAGGAAAGGGCGGAAGAGCTGATGCGCGCGCTTCGGCAAGCCGAGCAAAGGGCACAGAATCTGGCACAAGAGCTGAGCCGACTGCGCCGCGAAGGGGCGCGTCGTTTCGAGCAGGCGGTGGCGCAGGAACTGGGTGAACTGGCGATGCCCCGCGCCCGATTTGAGGTGAAACTGACGCCCAAGCCTCTGGAGAGCGACGGCGTGGACGCGGTAGAGTTTCTGTTTGCCCCTAACCCAGGCGAGCCACCCCGACCTCTCTCCAAAATCGCATCGGGTGGCGAGTTGTCGCGCGTGATGCTGGCGATTAAGAGCGTGCTGGCGGGAGTCGAAGACGTTCCCACACTGGTGTTTGACGAGATTGACATCGGCATCGGCGGGCGTACCGCGGGCGTTGTGGGGCAGAAACTGCAGTCCCTCAGCCAACAAAGGCAGGTACTGTGCATCACCCACCTGCCTCAGATTGCCAGTCGTGCCCGGGCGCATCTGCTCATCGAGAAGCGCGAAGCGGAAGGACGCACCGTGACCGCCGTCACCCCTGTGGAGGGCGAAGCCCGCGTGCGCGAGATTGCGCGAATGCTGGGCGACACGGGAGAGAGCGCATTGCGCCATGCGCGGGAGATGCTGGAAACGGTTCATTGACCAGCTTGCAAACATTTCCAAAATAGTGTATACTATGCCACGGCGTGGGGCAGTAGCTCAGCTGGGAGAGCGCTACAATCGCAATGTAGAGGTCGGGGGTTCGAATCCCCCCTGCTCCACCAATTTTGGCTCGGAAGGGGCAGTGCTGGCCGCGGTTGGTGGCAACAGGGCGCGACCATAGCCGAGCCGCGCCGCGAAAACAACAGTGGTACGCCTAAGCAGGCGCACCCGCGATATTCGGGTAAACCTTCTCCACTTCGCCTCGCTCGATGTGTTCCGAGTCCTCGCGGAACTGCCTCTCGTTGAACAGCACTAGGAACACCAATCCCGCAACCACAGTGATGGCGATGGGCACGATGAAAATCAAGGTCCAGTTATGCAGTGGTGTCAGTTTGTCATTGACCATTACCGATTGCGTGGTCAGGAAGTAATCGTGGACACGTCCCGACAGGAAGTGCCCAATGAGCATCCCCAAGCCGTTCGTGGCAAACACCAGCAGCCCCTGCGCACTGGCACGGATGTCTTTCGGGCTGAGACGCTCGACCGCAATCATGCCACCCGCGAAGAAGAAGGAGTAGCAGATGCCGTGCAGGGTCTGCGCGGCGATAACCAGCCATGTCGGTTCCCCAATGGCGAATATTGCATAGCGCACTGGCCAGGCGAGAATGCCCAGAAAGATGGTGGTACGCATGCCCAGATAGCGGATGGAGGGGTACAGCAAGACCATCAGTAAGACTTCGCCCACCTGCCCCAGTGTCATGGCAAACTGTGCGGTACTCTCTGGCAAACCAACACCCCCAAGACGCAGGGTCGGGTGCCGCGGCTCCGTCAGGAACAGGAAGGTCAGGTTATAGTAGAACGGGAGCTCGATGGCTACAATGAACGAGATGGTCAACAGCACCGCGAAGTTGCGGTTGACGCGCAGCTGCAAAGCCTCCAAAAAGGCGTAAGGGTTCTTGGCCTCCTTGGCAGGCGGGGTATTGGGCAGGGTCAGGCAATACAGCCCCATCAGGATGGACACAATGCCCGCCACCACCAGACTGTCGCCCGTGTGGCTAACGCCAGGGGTGCGCACCTCCCAGAAGCGCAGGTATGCCGCCATGAACCACTGCACCGCAATCCAGCCGATAGTACCCCACACGCGGACGTTGCCGAACTTCTGTGCGTCCTTCATGTGGTGAAAAGCGATGGCGTTGGTCAGCGCAATGGTAGGCATATACAGCACAGCGTAAAGCAAAATGGACGTCCACAGCGGCCAGAACTCCGTCTGTCGCCACGCGATAAACAGCAGAATCGCGCCGACAAAGTGAGACACCGCCGTGAAGATTTGCGCAGGCATCAAGCGGTCAGCAATCCATCCCGCGATGAGCGGCGAGATGAGAGAACCAAAGGCGGTCGTGCCGAACACATAGCTAATCTGCTTGCCCGTGAAGCCCAGATGTTGCATGTGCCCGCCGATAACGACCGCCCATGCCCCCCACACGGCAAACTGCAAGAACATCATGATAGACAAGCGCAGGTACAGAACACCATTGCCCCTTCTTTGTTCCATCCATCTTCCCTCCAACGGAATGTGTTTCGCTGGTATATCTTCGTTCAGAGCGAGCCGTTCACCTGCCGCTTAGGCGGTTCCCCTTTCCTTCATCTGCTCGATGCGCTGCAGGTATTGCGTCAGCAGAATCTCTGCCGCCTCAGGGCTTTCCGCTTCCGCATACAGATGGAACGACGGCTCGGCAGCATCGGGCAGGATGAGTGCCCATCGCCCATTCTGGTAGACCTTGATGCCATCGATAAGCTCTACCTTCCCGCTGTCGCGGCACTCTTTGGTCATCACCCGCATCACCGTGCCCTTCAGCTCCCACGGGCACTGCACAGTGCGCTTCACGAGGAAGAAATCGGGTATCCGCTCTGCCAGCTCATGCAGGGTGGTTTTTGCCCGAGAGAGCAGCTCCAGCAGCTTGACGAAGGCGTACAAGGCGTCGAAGGACGGCTGGAACTGCGGCAGGATGAAACCGCCCTCACCGTCGCCAGCCATGAACACTGGCTCGCTCTCCGAGACGGCGATGCCCATCAGAGAGCGTACGTCGGTTTTGGTGCGCACCACCGTTCCGCCATGCTGGGTCACCAGAGGCTCGATCACGCTGGAGGCGGTGACCGGTACCGCGATGCGTGCGCGCCGATACCCGATGGAAGCCGCGAGAGCATACAGGATAAGCAGGCGCTGGTCAGACAGGATACTGCCGTGCGCGTCGACGATACGCATGCGCTCGCCATCGCTCTCGAACAGAACCCCGACATCCGCTCGCAGGCTCTGTACAATCTGCTGGAGATTGCGCAGATGGTCTTGCACCTGTTCTTCAGTATGCGGTGCGCGGTCGGGGTCTGCATAAGCGTTAAGAGCGATGACCTCGCAGTTCATCTTACCCAGAATCGTGGGGAAAATGGACGCCATGCGATGGAAGGCGAAATCCAGCACCACCCGATAGCGTGGCTCGCCCAGACAACGCGAGTCCACGTGCTGGAAGAAGTCCGACTGGTATTGCTCGATGGCGCGCGAGGCAAACTCGATTTCGCCCACCTCCTCGATATCCGTGCGCACGATGTCCTCGCGGAAAAAGACGCTCTCTATCTTGCGCTCCATGCTTTTGGAGATATAGATACCGTTCTTATCGAAGAACTCGATGAGCGTGAGGCGCGGGTTATACGGTGCGATGCGCACGTTCATGCCGCCCGCCGCACCGCTGGCGCGGATATGATGACGGGCAATCGGCACGGGCATCGAGCGCAGGTCGAACACGTTCACTCCCACCGACAGCAAACCGCTCATCACGGCGTGCTTAATGGCTCGCGAAGATTTGTGCGAGTCACGTGAGAGCAACACCGCTGCCCCTTTGCGCAGCAACACACCATATGCTGCCGCCAGCTTGGTGGCAAACTCTGGGGTCACCTCCACATTGACAATGCCCGCTACTCCCAGATTGCGGAATAACGACCCCTGCCACTTCTTTCCCCATATCAGGCTCATGGTGACGATGGAGCCGGGTTCGATGAACTTGTCCGGCCATATTTTCAGGTTAGGGCGCACGGTGCTCCCTTCACCGATGGTCACGCGGTCACCAACGACTGCGCCTTCCAAAAGGTTGACCTCCCTTTTGACCGTGCTGTGGCTGCCGACGACCGCCGAAGCAACGTGTGCGTTTGTGCCCACGTATACCGAGTCCCACAACACGCTGCGTTCGACCACTGCTCCCTCTTCGATGATAGTGTTATCACCGATGACGCTGTACGGTCCCACACGCGCTCCACGTTTGATGGTGGCATGCCTGCCGATGTAGACGGGCTGATGCACCTCCGCCTCTGGACTGATCTGCGCTCCTGCCTCCACCCAGATACCCGGCGCGTACTCTATCGCCGGCAACTGTAAATGCACCTTGCGCTCCAGCACCTGCTCATGTGCCTCGCGATACTGCTCGATAGTGCCCACATCACACCAGTACTCGTCCGGCTCCAGGATGTATCCGTACAGGGGCTTGCCGTCGCGCAGCAGCTGCGGGAAAATGTCCTGGCTCCAGTCGTAAACCCGCTTCGGTTCCATCAGGTTCAGCACCTCGGGTTCAATCACATACATGCCCGTGTTCACCGTGTCGGAGAACACGTTGCTCCAGTCGGGCTTTTCCAGGAAGCGCTGAATGCGTCCGTCCTCGTCGGTAATCACCACGCCGAACTCGCGGGGGTTGGGCACATGTGCTAATGCCAGAGTGGCTGTTGCCCCTTTCGAGCGGTGGTAGCGGATGAACTTACCCAGATCGATATCGGTGAGGGCATCTCCAGATACGATAAGAAAAGGCTCATCACGTAACATATCTGCCGCCTGCCGTACCGCCCCTGCTGTCCCCAAGGGGCTCTCTTCGGTCACATACTCGATACGAACTCCCCAGTCTTCTCCTTTGCCGAAATATCCTGAAATCTCATCGGCGAGGTAGTACAGGGTGACCACGATATCGGTAATACCATGCTGTTTGAGCAGCAGGATGATATGTTCCATAATTGGACGGTTCATCACGGGTACCAGAGGTTTGGGACGGCGGGAGGTCAACGGGCGCAGCCTGGTGCCTTCTCCGCCAGCCATCACGATCGCTTTCATAGTAGATACCTCCTCTCAGTGGTTAGATTCTCCAGCACCAAAACGTCAGGATGCTTACCGCCCCTTCGTCGGATGCCTGGCTCCTTTGCCAGACGGTATGTTATCATTATTTTAGTTCCTTCTCTTCCGTCCGTTTACCTGCTATTCCGCTCTTGCACGGAACAGCACGTTCCAGGTATAGTCAAGCACAAGAGGGAGGACGCATGATACGACGGGTTATCCTGTTGGTAATGGACGGTTGTGGCGTCGGCGCTGCTCCCGACGCCGCGCAGTTTGGCGATTTCGGCGTCAACGAACCCAACACGCTGGCACATCTGGCGGAGGCGGTGGGAGGCTTGCACCTGCCCAACCTGCAACGGTTGGGGCTGGGGAATATCCTCCCGATACAGGGCGTGCCTCCAGCACAGCCCCCACTTGCTGCTTATGGGAAGATGCAGGAGAGATCGGCGGGCAAGGATACGGTGACAGGGCACTGGGAAATGATGGGGGTTATCACCGAAGATCCCTTTCCCACCTACCCGCATGGCTTCCCGCCCGAGGTTATCTCGGCATTCGAACGGGCAATCGGCACGAAGATACTGGGCAACTATCCCGCTTCCGGCACCGAAATCATCAAACAGCTGGGCGAAGAGCATCTGCGCACGGGCTATCCGATTGTGTACACCTCGGCGGACAGCGTGTTCCAGATAGCTGCACACGAAGAGGTCATTCCGCCACAGCGGCTATACGAGATGTGTCTCATCGCCCGAGAGATACTGAAACCTCCCCATCACGTGCAGAGGGTGATTGCCCGACCGTTCGTTGGCAAGGACGCTTCTTCCTTCCGACGCACGGAAAACCGCCGCGATTTCCCTCTGCCTCCGCCTTACAACCTGATAGACCAGCTTGCCGAGACAGGACGGAAGGTCAATGGTATCGGAGTGATTGGGCAGGTCTTCGCGGAGCGCGGTTTCGCTTACTCCGTGCGTACAGGCAGTAATCCGGAGCACTTTCGAGCCACCCTGCAGGCAATGGAACAACCCGCTGATTTCATCTTCACCAACTTCGAGGACTTCGACATGCTCTACGGACATCGCAATGACCCGCAGGGTTTCGCAAGGGCACTGCAGGAGTTCGACGCAGGGTTGACCGAAGTACTGCAGCGACTGCGTACGGGTGACCTGCTCATCCTTACCGCCGACCACGGCAACGACCCCACCACTCCCAGTACCGACCATTCGCGCGAGTATGTGCCGCTGTTGTGTTACAGTCCAGACATGGAGCAGGGAGTAGACCTCGGCACACGCGATTGCTTCGCCGACATCGCTGCCACCATGGCGGATGCGTTCGGTCTGGAAGCGAAGTGGGGGGAAGGAAGCTTCTACCCGATGCTGCGAATGCGTGCGTCATTGACCTCACCCCCAACCCCCTCTCCCGAAGATTCGGGAGAGGGGAGAGGTCAGGGGATGAGACGATGGTAACCGCTAAGGTTGCGCGGGCGGTTGCCCCTGATCCTGCAGTCGACGCCGCTGGCGCAGCTGCGGTTGGGGTTGCGTTTCCGCTCCTGCGGCGCGCGGGCGTATCTGCGGACGAGGCAGTTCCGTGGATTTGACCAGCTCCAGCGTCCTCGCGGAGAATTGATATAGCATATTGCCCCGCACCACGTACACGTAGTCGCTGTTCGCCGCTATCGCAACTTGCCCCAGCGCGAGTCGCTCCCCGATACCGGGGAACGGTTGGCCCGGGAACGGCTGTCCTGGACCGGGTGGAGGCGGTACCGGTTGCCCCGGCGGTTGCATGGCTACCACGCCGCCCGGCGCCGGGGGCATCTCCAGCTGCGCCTGCGTCTTCTGCCACAACATCAGCACGGAGGCAATCAACACCACAACACCCAGTGCCCATACCAGACGATTCTGCCCTGCGGTTCGCATCCTGTGTTCCTCCTTTGCTACCCCATGCGGAGTTGCACAGCCCGCCAGCCGCGCAACTCTCGTGGAAGTTTCTCCGATTCTGTAGACGCGACCACACGGCAAAGGTTCACACCCGCGCCGCCTTGCGCAAAGCCTGGTCCAAATCGGCGATGATGTCTTCTACGTCCTCGATACCGATGGACAGGCGGATGAAGTCGGGGGTGACACCGGTTTCGAGCTGCTCTTCGGGAGTGAGCTGCTGGTGCGTGGTGGATGCCGGATGGATGACCAGCGACTTGGCGTCACCGATGTTCGCCAGCAGGGAGAAGAGCTTCAGCTCGTTGATGAACTGCTTGCCCGCCTCATAGCCCCCTTTGATGCCGAAACCGATAATCGCACCGTAGCGACCGCCCTTATGGTACTTCTTCGCGGTTTCATGCGTGGGATGCGAGGGCAGCCCCGGATAGCTCACCCAGCTGACGCAGGGATGCTCTTCCAGGAAACGGGCGACTTGCATGGCGTTGTCGCTGTGGCGCTCCATGCGCAGGTGCAACGTCTCCAGCCCCTGCAGGAACAGGAAGGCATTGAACGGGCTCATGCACGCGCCGATGTCGCGCATCATCTGCAGGCGCGCTTTCAGGATAAAGCTCATGGACTTTAGCGGCTCCGGCAAATCCCACAGTACGAGCCCATGATAGGAAGGGTCGGGCGAGGTGAAGTCCGGGAAATTGCCGTTGCCCCAGTCGAACTTGCCCGAATCGACGATGACCCCACCGATGGACGTGCCGTGCCCGCCGATGAACTTGGTGGTGGAATGCACCACGATGTCTGCCCCCCACTGGATGGGCTGAATCAGCGCGGGGGTTGGCATGGTGTTATCCACCATCAGCGGGATGCCCGCTTCGTGTGCGATGTTCGCGACGGCCTCCACGTCCAGTGTGTCCAGCTTGGGGTTGCCCACCATCTCGGCGTAGATAAGTTTGGTTTTGGGCGTGAGTGCCTTGCGGAAGTTGTTGGGGTCTATCGGGTCGACAAAGTGGACTTTAATGCCCATCTTCGGCAGGGTGTGTCGGAACAGGTTATACGTTCCGCCGTACAGGCTGTTGGCGGAAATTACCTCATCGCCCGCCTTGAGGATGGTGAGGATAGCCAGTGTTTCCGCTGCCTGTCCCGAGGAGGTTGCCAGTGCCCCCACACCCCCTTCCAGCAGCGCCACACGCTTTTCGAACACGTCCACGGTGGGATTCATGATTCGGGTGTAGATGTTGCCGAACTCTTCCAGAGCGAACAGCCGCGCGGCGTGGTCGGCGTCGGTGAACAGGTAGGATGTGGTTTGATAGATAGGTACAGCGCGTGCCAGTGTGGTGGGGTCTGGCTGTTGCCCCCCGTGAACGGCAAGCGTATCGAACTTCAGTTCCGCCTCATTGGGTCCGAAAGCCATCACGAAACCTCCTTTTTGATTGATGACTTATTATATCATCTTGGTCAAGATTGGTGCAAGCGGATAGTTGAACGCGGATTGGAACTGTTCCATTCAGAACACCCTCCATGCCATTCGGATTGCGCTCACCACCAGCAGCGCAATCAGCACGTGGCGCAGCACGCGCGAGCGCATTCGTCTGGATAAAAACGCTCCCAGGTGCGCTCCAGCCATCACACCCAGCACCGAAGGGGCTGCCAGCGTGGGGTCGACATAACCGCGCAGCAGGTATATCGCCGCGCTCACACTGCCTGTCATCCCCAACATGAACGAGCTGGTTGCGGCAGCCGCCTTCAGTGGCACGTTCATCCACAGATTCATCACAGGTACTTTGATAATCCCGCCTCCTACACCCAGCAGTGCCGATATCACGCCGGCGACAAGACCCGCCCCCCATCCAGCATACAGACGAGATGGCGTGTAACAAACGGTCACACCGGTGGCATGGTCTACGTAACACGCACTTGCGCCGTTGGTGTCCTGTATCACCGGCTCAGAGCCAGCAGAAGGTTCCTGCCGCCGCCAAAGTATCCACGCCACGTAAGTCTGCAGGACGACAAATCCCAGCGCAATCCACCGAGCCTCGATCCTCTGGAAGAGCATGCTACCCAGCAGTGCGCCCAACACGGCAGCACTGACCAGCCACATCGCCAGCGGGATATTGGTGTACCGATAGCGCAGATGCGAGGTGCTGGCAACGACCGACGTGGCGATGACGCCTAACAGGCTTGTAGCAACCGCCGTTTTTTCGGGCACTCCCAGCACCAGCACCAGCGCAGGCACGAGAATAATGCCGCCGCCCAATCCCAGCAACGCGCCCAGTGTGCCCGCCAGCACCGAAGCCGCAAAAACGGTAAAGAGCCTCAGCGGTTCCATCTCAGTGCCGGAAGTGGCGCATACCGGTAAAGACCATCGCCAGACCCAGCCTGTCTGCTGCGGCGATGACTTCCTGGTCCTTCACGGAGCCGCCAGGCTGGATGATGGCGGTAACTCCGGCGATAGCCGCTACCTCGACGTTGTCGGGGAATGGGAAGAAGGCATCCGATGCCAGCACAGCGCCTTTCGCCCGCTCGCCAGCGGACTCCGCCGCCAGCCGCACCGACTGCACGCGGTTCATCTGCCCGGCTCCGACGCCCACGATCACCCAGTCCTTCGCCAGCACGATGGCGTTGGACTTCACATGCTTCACCACCTTCCATGCGAACAGCAGCTGCTCCAGCTCTTCGGGGGTTGGAGCACGCCTGGTGACCACACGAACCGCCTCCGATTGTTCCGGCAGCAGTTGCACATCACGGGTCTGTACCAGCACACTTCCCGTCAGCCCGCGCAGTATCCACCCCTCCTGGGGCGGCGTCAATGTTCCCACTTCCAGCAGGCGCAAGTTCGCTCCCCATTTTTTCTTCTCGGTGAGGATGGGTAGAGCGTCCTCGGCGAACGCGGGAGCAATGAGGCACTCGAAGAAAGTATTGGGCGCGGTAATTTTCTCAGCGGCCGCGAAGTCCACAGGTCGGTTCAGCGCCATAATGCCCCCGAAGGCGGAAACAGGGTCTGCCAGTCGGGCTCGCTCTACCGCTTCAGGAAGGCTATCCGCCACCGCCACCCCGCAGGGGTTGGTATGCTTGATGATCACGCAGGCGGGGCGGTCCTCCGCGAACTCTTTGACCAGCTCCAGCGCGGCGTCGCAGTCCAGCAGGTTGTTATAAGACAGCTCCTTGCCGTGCAGCTGCCGTGCGGTGGCGATGCTGGGTTCGGTGAAGCCGGTTGTGCGGTAAAACGCTGCCTGCTGGTGGGGGTTCTCTCCATAGCGCAGTTCCTGTGCTTTGCGCAGAGCAACGGTGAACTCTGGCGGGAAGAGCGTCTCCGGCGTGAACTGTGCCCGCAGGTATGCCGCGATTTGTGCATCGTAGAAGGCGGTGTGTGCAAACGCCTTCGCTGCCAGCCGACGGCGCGTTTCCAGACCGATTACCCCGCCGCTTGCCCGCATCTCCTGGATGATGGCTTCATAATCGGCAGGGTCCACCACGATTGCCACGCTGTCGTGGTTCTTGGCGGCGGCGCGCACCATCGTGGGACCGCCGATATCGATGTTCTCTATCGCCTCTTCCAGTGTGACGTCCGCGCGGGCGATGGTGCTTTCAAAGGGATACAGGTTGACACATACCAGGTCAATCGGTTCGATGCCAGCTGACTGCAATGCCTGCAGCTGTTCGGTTTTGCGCCGGTCGGCAAGAATACCCGCGTGGATGGCGGGATGCAGTGTTTTCACCCGTCCCTCCATCATCTCGGGAAAGCCGGTCACCTGTTCCACCGGAGTAACGGGGATACCCGCTTCCTGCAGGGTGCGCGCGGTTCCACCGGTGGAGATAATCTGCACACCCATTTCGTTCAATGCTCTGGCAAAGGACACAATGCCTGTTTTATCGGAAACGCTCAGCAGCGCGCGTCGTATCGGATTCATGCTTGCAGGCTCCTCCCGCGAAAGTTTTGCTCTTTATTGTAACCGCAGAGAGGGGATGGGGTCAAGCGACGGGTCAGTCTCTGGGCGACACGTGCAACGTCTTCTCGTGGGTGTAGGTGACGAATCCCGGTTGCGCACCGCGCGGGCGGCGCACATACTTGCGCAGGGTGTAGTCCACGGGCACTATCGAAGAGTGGCGTTGCGGGCTGTTGGCAGCGGCGAGCCGGGCGGCGTACTCCAGCACCTGTCGCGGAACCGCCTGTGGGTTATTATTGGTGCGTATGACCACGTGCGCGCCCGTCCCCGCCCGCACGTGCAGCCACCAGTCGTTTGGCTGTGCGACCCGCGTTACGAGGTAGTCATTCGCCTCGGCGTTTTCGCCCACCAGCACCTGCCAGCCGCCTGGCGCAACGTGCAGGCGGATACGTCTGCCCTCGAAATCTTCCTGCGTTCTCGTTGCGGCTTCGCCGGAAACACCCGCGGTGGGGTTCAGCCAGCCGCGCGCCGCTACCTCCTGCCGGAAGGCTTCCAGCTCGGAGAGGTCGCTTATCGATTCCAGTCTCTGCAGAGCCTCCTGCGCCTGCATCTCTTCTGTCATCAAACGATAGCGCATCGCCTCCAGCCTTTCGGCGTTCTGCTCCACGTGACGCGCACGCGCAAAGTATCGCTGCGCGTTCTCCTGCGGCGTCAGCGTGGGGTCTAAGGGGATGGTGAGAGTGGCTCCATCCGCGCTGTAAAGGTCCGGCAGGGTAACTTCCTGCACACCCTTTGGCACCTGCGACAGGAACGCCAGAAGGATTTCACCCCAGCGACGGTAGATATCCGCCTGTGTCCGCTCTTCTACTCCCTGCTGCAGCTGCTGCAGAGCGTTGCGCCGCGCACTGAGTACCCTCTGCAAGATGCCCTGCAGGCTTCGCTTTTGCTGTTCCAGCTCGGCGCGGGGTATAGCCACCGCGTAGTAGTTCTCCAGCGCCACATGGATGTTGCGGCGCGGATGTTGCTGTTCCTCCGGCAGGGAAGCCAGTGGAATCGGATACGCGCCGATGGGGCGGTGCGCTTCGTCGCGCACCAGCACAGGCTCCCAGTCTCCCGCTTTTGCCGCGTCGAACACCGAGCGAAACGCGCTCCAGAGGACAGCAGGACTGTCTCCGTTACCCAGCCGTTGCGCTCGCGCGGCGATCTCGCCCGCTAAAAAGGTGCCGATGCCCTCGAAACGGCTCCGCAACCACGCGGTAAAATCAGAAGGCTGTTCCTCCTGATACCACTGCAGGAACAGGGATTCGGACACGGCACGCGGGTCTGGACGCTCTTCGGCGGGGGGAGGCGTGTAAGTCCTGCCCGGCAACACTTCACGCACGCGGCTGATGCGTGAGGAGACCAGCTTGGCGGCGTGCAGGATGCGCTCGTCAGGAGCGATCAGGATAATGTTACTGTGCCTGCCCATCAGCTCCGCGCTGAGCAGATAGGTGTGTCGCTCATGTCCTTTCACTTCCACGTCCAGCACGCGGTCAAACCGTCGTTGGGCGATGGTCAGGATAGTGCCGCCCTGCAGATACTTGCGCAGCGCCATGCAGAAAGGGGGTGGCTGGGGCGGGTTGGGCAGACGGTGGGAGAGTAAATGCGTGCGTGCCCACTGCGGCGAGCAACTGATAAGCCAGTACACCTCGCCCACGCCGCGCACGTAAACGGTGAGCAAGATGTCATGGTCGGCAGGCTGCGCGATGTGCTGGATACGCCCGCCGTGCAAAGGCTGCAGCGCGTGTACTACCGCCGCAAGCGTGAGGCTATCGTAAGGGATACTGGGCATAGATACCTGTATTATACCTCGCACACCTCTCGTCTCCTGCCGCTGGTGAGCGGGCGCACGGAAGACGTACCCAACAACGCTCTTGCCGCCGCCTGAACTGCCAGCGCCAGTGCAATCACCAGGTCATCGTGTTCGCTGCCCTGCGCCTGCAGGCGGATATGCCCACTTCCGGTATGGCTGGCGGTGAAGGCGTGCAGTTCACGCAACAGGTCGGGGTGCGGAGGGATTGCCACGCGACGCTGTTCCATCGCCAATGCGAGAGATTCGATCATTGTCCGCTTGGTAGAGGCGGTGAAAACCACAGGCTCCACATGGATGTGCAGGTGATGATGGCTGAGGCTTTGCTGCAGCATCTCTGCTAACGGGTCGCCGACGCCGGAGGCGTCACAATACACGGTGCGCACCCACCACTCGCTGAACCGGTGGAGTATCCGCTCTATCTGAATCTGCCATCCGGTGCTGGGCATACGTTCCACGTGCACCGCCTGCAGCCGGTTGCCGGACTCGCGCAATAGCACCAGCGCGGTGTAGTCGCGGTAGCGTCCCCAATCCAGCCCTGCGAGGGTTGGGGACGAGTTGGGTCTGGCTTCTGCGAGGCTGGGCTGGATACACGCTTCGATAACCGCCTGGGGGAACACCGCCCCTGCATCGTCCACAAACTGCGCCTCGTACTCAATGGCGAACTGCCGCTCGGTCAGCAATTGCTTTTGCATCTGCAGGAAGCTGGCGGAGATACGCGGGTTACTGGTGGTGGGGAAGCGGAAGCTGCGGCACACCTCGCCCGACTGTCCGCGTTGATACCAGTGCCAGAAGTGGTTTCTGCCGAAAGGGGTGGACAGCAGCACCAGCTGCCCTTCCGTGTCCGCCAGCATGGGCATCAACACCTGCGGGATGACCTCTTCGGTGAGGTAGGCGGCTTCGTCCACCACGATGCGGTGCGCGCTTCTCCCCCGCAGGGAACGCGCCTGACGATACGCGCTGCGAGCGGTGATTTCGCCCTCGTTGACGCGCACGCGGGGATAAGGGGTCACGCGCACCTGCAGTCTCGCGCCCGTCTGTTCTGCCCAGTCCTGAAGCAGCTCCAGCGTGCGGTCGAAGAGGATGCTCGCCTGGTCCAGCGTGGGGGCAACGATCACCTGTCGGATGCCGGGGTGCAGCAGGGCGAGGGCAGCGGTCTCCACCGCCAGCGACTCTGTTTTGCCCCACCGCCTGCCACATGCCGCTACCTTCACCGGGTGAGTATCCATCATCCATTCGCGCTGAGCGGGATGAGGTGTCCAGTTCCACCATCGACATGCTGCCTGCAGGACGCGCTCGGGGGAATATGTCCACATGCAGAATCACCTCACCCTGTACTCGGACAGCAGGCACAGGTGTCAACAGCACCGGGCACTCGCTGCTACCTGGCGGGCGAGGCTCCCGCCGTGCTTTTCCGTTCTCGTAAGTTACGTTGCGCCCGCGCCTGCCCACTCACTCTGGTTGCCGTAGCGGTCGACAAGACTCACGAAAGCGAGTTTCGCCGAGGGGGGTAACGTGTAGCTGTTCGCGGTGGCGGGTAACACCTGCATGTACCACTCCCCGTTGGAGCGGTATGCCACCATCCAGCACCCAATCGGGTGTTTACCCCGAGCCTCCCACGTCAGGCGCACCCCTCCGTCCGCGAGGTACACCGTACGCACGGCGGGCGAGGACGGGGCAGAGCGGCTCAACCACCCCGCGGGGGGAACGAGAGCGGGTTGTGCGTGCAGGTCCCGTATCAGTTCGCAGATACCGCCCCTGTCCTGCATGAACGCCCGTGCGCTGAAATGGATGTTGCCCAGCGCGCCCTTCTGCTTGCGGGTCAGGCGCACCTGCTCGGCGATTTCCGCCGCGTCCCATGCGGTGTTGCTGCCATCCGCCACTTTGCTGGTGAAGTTACCCGCAAGCATGTGCCTGCCCCGCGTGTTCTGTTCCACCCACCATTGCAGTAGCGCGGGATAACTGAGGTTCGGATTGTCTATCTTGAAGTAGAGTTGAGGGACATAGTAGTCGCACCATCCCTGCTGAAGCCACTTGCGCGAGTCGGCGTAGAGTTCCGCATAGGCATCGAAGCCGCGCGTGCCTGGCGGGTAGCCCGGACGCCACAACCCAAAAGGACTGATGCCGAACTTCACCCAGCGTTTGGTGCTCTTAATCTCACGATAGACCCTTTCCACGAAGCGGTCCACGTTCTGCCTGCGCCAGTCGTCGCGGCTCAGCCTGCCGCCGGAACGGCGATAGCGCTGCCAGCTGGGCTCGTCGGGGAAATCGAGGATGTTGCCCTTTTCATCGCGCTCCTTGTAAGGGTAGAAATAGTCGTCGATATGCACACCGTCCACGTCATACCGCTTCACCACCTCCAGCATCACCGAGAGAGAATGCTCTACCACGTCGGGCTCGCCCGGGTCCAGCCAGAGGTACCTTCCGTACTGTTTGACCAGTTCGGGACGCCGCCTGCTGATGTGCTGGGGATGTATCTCCGACTTCTCGGAAGGATGTCGCGCTCGATAGGGATTGAACCAGGCATGGAGCTCCAGGCAGCGCTTGTGTGCTTCCTCAACGGCAAAGGCAAGAGGGTCATAGTAAGGTTCAGGAGGCTTGCCCATCGCGCCGCTGAGCACTTCAGACCATGGCTCGATTCTGGAATCGTACAGCACCGAACACGCCGGGCGCACCTGCAAGACAATCACGTTAAACTTCAGTTCCGCCGCCCTGTCGAGAATTGCCAGCAGCTCGGTCTTTTGCACATCGGACGGCAATCCGGGTCGGGAGGGCCAGTCGATGTTGGCAACGGTTGCCACCCACATGCCACGATATTCGCGCTGTATCTGCGGCACAGACTGCTCGCGTCGCATGCTACCCCGTCTCCTCCTTCGCTGTTCAGGAAAGAGTATAACATGAACGGCTTGTCCGAACAACCGGCTACATTCTGTGTATTTTCGAACACCCCTCTGTGCGTTGACGATTGGGCTACAAAGGCGGTATAATTCATGCGTGTGAACACAGAGAAGAGGTTGCGCAACTCATGATTCTACCCAACCCCGACAGGTTGAACCGGTTTAATAAGTATGCCCTGGTGATACTGGCGGCAAAACGCGCCAGGCATCTGCAAGAGCAGGGCATCGCCCGTCGCTCGCTGGTGAAGAGCTCCTCTGGCAATCCACTGACCATCGCGCTGGAGGAGATCGCGGCGGGACGGTTAATACCGAGCTTTAACCCCGAACCCTTGCCCGAGTTGATGGAACCGGAAGCCCACGAAGCCTTGCTGACCGCTGAAGAGTTCGAAGAGGCGATGGCAAAGGTAGCTATGGCAGTCGAGGCAGAGATTGGAGGTTCCGATAATGGTCATGGAGATACCGCAGTGGCGGATGAGGTTGAGGAAGAAGCAGAGGAAGCGGAGGAAGAGGACCTGGTACTGGAAGAGGAGGAGCTGTCTATCTCTGACGAGTTAGACGAGGTGCTGGGTCTGGACGAGGAGGATAGTTCGCCGCAAGAGAGCGACCAGCAGAGCCTTTTCGACGAGGGTCTACACAGCGAAGGTGAGGACGCAGAGCAGCGGTAGCGCGAGGTGTTTCCATGCCGGGCGAGGTTGATTATTACGAAACGCTGGGAGTCAGTAGGGACGCGACGCTGGAGGAGATTAAGCGTGCCTACCGACGGCTCGCCCGTCAGTACCACCCCGACGTAAACCCCGGCGACAAGCAAGCCGAGGAGAAGTTCAAAGCGATTAACGAAGCCTACGAGGTGTTGAGCGACCCGGAAAAACGTCGTGCCTACGACCTGTTCGGGCGCGCCGGCGTAAGAGGTGGTACTGCTGAACCCGACTTTGGGTTCGGTGATTTCGGCAACATCGGCGACCTGTTCGACCTGTTCTTCGGCACGGGTGGGTCACGCACCGAGACGCCGCGCGCGCAACGCGGCAACGATTTGCGCGTGGATGTGGAAGTTACCCTGGAAGAGGTGGCTTCTGGCGCACCCAAGACCATCCAGTATGCCCGCTTCCAGACCTGTACACGCTGCGAGGGCAGCGGCGCGGAGCCTGGCGAAACGCCCACTACCTGCGCGACGTGCCGGGGCAGCGGGCGCGTACGTCATACGCAGCATACCCTGCTCGGAACCATCTCCACCGTGGTAACCTGCCCAAACTGCCATGGCGAAGGGAAGGTGATTTCGCGTCCGTGCACCCAGTGTCGTGGCGAGGGGCGGGTACGCAATGTGGTGGAACGCACCATCCGGGTGCCCCTCGGTGTGGAGGACGGCACAGCCGTGCAGTTCCTCGGCGAGGGGGACTCCGGTAGACGTGGCGGAGATAACGGCGACCTCTACGTGGTGTTCCACGTGCGCCCGCACGACCGCTTCGAGCGGGAAGGCTCCAACCTGCACACCAGGCTGACCATCTCCTTTGCGCAGGCGGCACTCGGCGCAACGGTGAAAGTGCGCGGGCTGGATGAAGATATCGATCTGGAAGTCCCACCGGGCACCCAGCCGGGCAGTGTGTTCCGCCTGTCAGGCAAGGGGCTGCCAAACCGCCGACAGGGACGAGGTGACCTGCTGGTACACGTGAATATCCACGTCCCCACCCACCTGAACGAGGTACAGCGCGGGCTTCTGCGCCAGTTCGCTGCCGCCTGCGGCGAGCGCTTTACCGACGTCCCCGAAGAAGAGAAAAGCTTCTTCGAGAAGTTCATCAGCGGACTGAAGGGCGAGAAAGGCTAACGCCCCTTATCCTCCGCATGGCGTAATGCCTGCTCCAGGTCTGCGATCAACCTCTCCGGTGGTTCCAGCCCGACGTGCACCCGCAAGCCCCATCGTTGTTCCCCATCGTAGTCCTCGATGAGCATCGGCAGGGCAAGGCTTTCGTATCCACCCCAGCTCACGCCGATATGGAACATCCGCAGAGCATCCACCACGCCCACCGCCGCCTCGCGCGAGTTGCACTTGAGCGTGAACGAAAACAGCCCGCTGAAGCCGCTCATCTGGCGTCGTGCCAGCTCGTGTTGCGGGTGAGAGGGCAGCCCCGGGTAAAGCACCCGGTGCACGGCAGGATGCTCCTCCAGCCATTGCGCCACCTGCAAAGCGTTCTGCTGGTGCTGGTACAGTCGCGCAGGCAGCGTGCGCAACCCGCGCAGGATAAGCCACGCGGCGAAGGGGTCCAGAATACCGCCAATCAGCGTCATCTCGCGGTGAATCGCCTCGATATGCTGGCGTGAGGTGCAAACCACCCCAGCAATCACATCGCTGTGCCCGCCCAGATACTTGCTTGCCGAATGCACCACAATGTCCACTCCCAGCTGCATCGGTCGCTGGAAGAGGGGTGTTGCCCACGTGTTGTCGATAATCGTGGTAATGCCGTGTGCTCGGGCGAGGGAACAGACCTCTTGTAGCGGTTGCAGCCACAGGTTGATGCTGGTAGGGCTTTCCAGGTAAAACACGCGGGTATTGGGTCGCAGTGCCTTCTCAAAATCCTCCATCCGGTCGCCGCGCACGAAGGTTACCTCTACCCCGAACCGACTCAGGTAATCCTGAAGCAGGGCACGGGCAGGATAATAGACATGTTTCACGCACACCACATGGTCGCCGCTGCGCAGCTGGGACATCAGCGCCGCGCTGATGGCTGCCATCCCGGACGCAAAGCATCGCGCGTCCTCTGCCCCCTCCAGTGCGGCAACTTTAGCCTTCAGGATGTCAGTGGTTGGGTTAGACTCGCGGGTGTAGATGTGACGTCCCGCCTTCCTCGACCGCGCCTCCACACTGGGAGCGGTGAACAGGCTGTTCTGAAAGATAGGCGGCACCACCGCACCCAGATACCGCTCCGGGTCCTCACCCCAGTGAATGCATATCTCCTCAAAACTCAGCGGTTCTCTCTCCTCGTCCACCACAGGCTTGCCTCGTCGTCCGATTTCGCTTCGCCTGTTATGATACACCGTTGGTACGCAGAATGCCTGCTCCTCTCTAATCTGCTATAATAGGGGATGGTGATGCACAATGGCAGTACAGCAGCTACCCAGAACAATCATCTATCCTGAGTCGGACGGTCAGCCGATGGCAGACAATACCAAGCAGCTGGAATATATCGTCTACCTGTACGATAACCTGTCTGCCCTCTTCGCCGACCGCGAGGATGTGTTCGTCGCTGCCGATTTGCTCTGGTATCCGGTGGAAGGGCATCCCGAAATCTGCGTGGCTCCCGATGTGTTTGTGGTCTTCGGACGTCCGAAGGGGCATCGCGGACGTTATCTGCAGTGGGAGGAGGACAACATCCCGCCGCAGGTGGTGTTCGAGATACTTTCCCCCAGCAACCGTCACGCCGCCATGGTGGAGAAGTCGCTGTTTTACGAGCGATACGGGGTGCAGGAGTACTACATGTACGACCCCGATACGGGCGCACTGGACGGCTGGACACGACAGGACGGCAAGCTGGTGCGAGTGCCGCAGATGGAGGGCTGGGTCAGCCCGTTGCTGGGCGTTCGGTTTAGCGTGGAAGACGGCGCGCTGGTCGTCTATCGTCCCGATGGGGAGCGGTTTGTGCCCTATGTGGAGCTGCGCCGTCGCTACGAACAGGCACAGCGCGAAGCACAGCAGGAACGGCAGCGAGCGGAACAGGAGCGGTTACGGGCGCAAGAGGCGGAACGGCGTGCAGAACGACTGGCACAGCGACTGCGCGAGATGGGCATTGACCCCGAGCAGCTGACGTGAGCCCATGAACGCACACACCCTCCGGGTTCTGGAATACGACGCCATCCGGCAGAAGGTGATGGCGCACTGCGCTACCCCCATGGGCGCGGAACGGGCACGCCAGATGACACCGCGCATCGAGGAAGAGGCTATCCGCCTCGGACTGCAGCAGACTTCGGAAGCGCGCAGGTTGATAGACCTCGCCGAGGAGATGCCCCTTCGTGGCGTGCAGGACGTGCGTTCGGCGGCATCGCTGGCGCGTGCAGGAGGGATACTCCCACCCGAATCGCTGCTTTCCATTGCCGACACGGTAGAGACCGCCCGACGCCTCCGCAGCTTCCTCCTGACAAGAGAGGAGAAGTGCCCCGCGCTGTGCGTGCTGGCGCGACAGCTGGAGCCACTGCCCGAGGTGGTGAACGAGGTACGCCGCTGCCTGAAGGACGATGCCACCGTCGCCGATAGCGCCAGTCCCGAACTTGCCCGCATCCGGCAGAGACTGCGCCACCTGCACTCCCGCATCACCGAACGCCTGCAGGCCACGCTGAACTCCTCACGTATCCGCAATATGCTGCAGGAACCCGTCATCACCATGCGCGGCGACCGCTACTGCCTGCCGGTCAAGGCGGAGTACCGCGCGCAGTTTGGGGGCATCGTGCATGACGTGAGCGCATCGGGCGCCACGCTGTTCATGGAACCGCAGGAGGTGGTGGACCTCGGCAACCAGATTCGCGAAGCACAGATCGCCGAGCAGAACGAGGTGGAGCGTATTCTGGCGCAGCTCAGCGCGCTTGTGGGCAAGTACAGCGACCCCATCCTACTCACCTGCGACGCGCTGGGCGAGCTGGATTTCATCAATGCCCGCGCCCGTCTCAGCGTGGAATGGGACGCCATCGAGCCTGCACTGAACACACAGGGAAAAATCCGCCTGCGCAAGGCGCGGCATCCCCTGCTGAAACCGCCGGTCGTGCCCATCGATGTGGAACTGGGCAACCGCTTCCGAATCTTGCTTATCACAGGACCCAACACGGGCGGCAAAACCGTGACCCTGAAGACGGTGGGCCTGCTGACGCTGATGATGCAGTCGGGTCTGCACGTGCCTGCCGACACCGGCACCGAAATGGCGATATTCCAGAACATCTTTGCCGACATCGGTGATGAGCAGAGCATAGAGCAATCGCTATCCACTTTTTCCGGACACATGACCAACATCGCCGCGATGCTACCCCACTGTGACGAACACACGCTGGTACTGCTGGACGAACTGGGCGCGGGAACCGACCCTGCCGAAGGAGCCGCACTGGCGCAGGCGATTTTGGACTATCTGCTGGTACGCCATGCGCGGGTGATGGCGACCACCCACTATGGCGAGCTGAAAAGCTACGCTTACGCCAGACAGGGCGTGCAGAACGCCTCGGTGGAGTTTGACCTGCAAACCCTGCGCCCCACGTACCATCTGCGTATCGGTACACCGGGTTCCAGTCACGCCATCGTCATTGCACAGAGGCTGGGTCTGCCTCCCTCGGTCATCGAGACCGCGCAGGCGCGCCTTGCCGGGCGTGAGACGGAGGCTGCCAGCATCATGCGCCGGCTGGAGGAAGAACAGCGTCACGTGGAGGAGGCGCGACAGGCAGCCGAACAGGAGCGTCGGGAAGCCGCAGCCCTGCGTCAACAGCTGCAACAGCGACTGGAACAGTTGGAAACGGAGCGGCAGCGGTTGCGCGAGGAGGTGACGCAGGAGGTTCAGCACCGCCTGCACCAAATCCTGCAGCAGGCGGAAGAAGCATATCGTCGCTTGCGCGAACAGCCCCGCGAAAATCGCGCTGCCCAGGAAGCCCGCCAGCAGGTGCGACAGGCTGCCGAACAGATGAAACGGCTGCTGACTCCACCCGCCGCCGCGCCCTCTGAGATACGCGAGGGCGACACAGTCAGGGTCACCACGCTGAACGTCACGGGCACAGTGCTGCAACTGACGCAGGAAGAGGCGGTGGTGCAGGCAGGAGCGATTCGCATCACCGTCCCGCGTGAGGCGCTGCGCCGCACCGATGAGAAGCCGGTTTCCAAGACGCCGCTGGTTTCGGTGCCGGTCAACCTGTCGCGAGCAGTGAACATCTCGCCGGAAATCATGTTGCGGATGCAACGGGTGGAAGAAGCGATCGCCAACCTCGACCAGTATCTCAGCGAGGCGTATGCCGCTGGGCTGCAGCAGGTGCGCGTGATTCACGGCAAAGGCACCGGCACTCTGCGCAAGGCGGTAAGGGATTACCTGAGCACGCATCCGCTGGTGGCTTCGTATCGGGGGGCGGATGCCACAGAGGGCGGAGACGGCGTGACGATAGTCACCCTGAAATAACAGCGAACGGCACGCCGACCGGCGTGCCGTTGCACGTGATGCTCTGGTTCGGGCTTACCAGCGTCGGTCGCGCCGCCCGGAGCCGTAGCCACCGCGGTCGCTGCGGAATCCGCCCTCGCGCCGCTCGGTGCGGGGACGTGCCTGGTTCACGGTGATGGTTCTGCCCATAAACACCTGACCGTTGGTGGCATCGATTGCCGCCTGCATGTTCTCGCGGGGAATGTCCACAAAGCCGAAGCCGCGTCCCTCGACGACACGAGCATCCTCAACGGGACCCCACGGAGAGAACAGCTCACGCAGTTGCTCTGCGGTGGTGGCGTAGGAAAGGTTTCCTACGAACAAAGAAGTGGTTTCTGGCATTTTTTTACCTCATGTTTGGGAAGCGTCTCGCCTCCCGGATTTTCGTTACGGTGCTGCCGGCAGGCTCGAACGCGGTCTCCTCCCATGAGGTATACGGACCCCGGAACCGAACCGTTGCGTGCAACGAACACCGAACAGTAGTAGTATACCACAAATGTTGTGCAAAACAAGGGGTTTTTGGGCTGTTTGGATGTTTTCATAGGAAAATTCTCCGAGAGGCATTTGCGTGGTTCCATCTCTTCCTCTGAACTGCGATTTTGTGATAGTATATCTGTGCCCACTCTGTCCGTAAAGGAGACGTCCGTGACACACCAGATTGAGGATTATCTGGACGCGGTGTTTCTCGATATCGAAACTACCGGCATTAATCCCGCATGCAGTGAGCTGACCCTGATTGCACTCTATCAGGAAGACCACACCGGCAAGAAGGCGAGACTTTATGTGAATGACCTGCACGATGCGGCAGAGACCCTGCGCCACATCGAGCGAAAAGCGCAGGAATACGGCTACGACAGCATCACCGTCTGCCCGTTAGAGCAGTTTCCGCAGCACGCGGAGTTCTTCTCTCTCATCGCGACCTATAACGGTACGCAGTTTGACCTGCCCTTTATCGCCCACCACCTGCCGCAGGTGCGTCGGCTATGGCGTACGTGGCAACATCTGGATATATACCTTCAGGTCGCCATGCCCTTACGCGATATCGGCTTGCTGCGAACGCCAAACCTCAAGTTGAAAACACTTTTCAGCCACCTGCGCGTACCCCGACACCCAAGCGTGCAGATGATGCGCGGCGAGGACGCGGTGTGGCTGTGGAACCAGTGGAGGCACCTCTATAACTCCGAAGCGTTAACCATGCTGGGCATTTACGCGCTGGAAGACGTGCGCTGCACACGGCTGTTATTGCAAAGACTCATCGACGTCCGCCGCGGCTCGCCCTGGGATAGCGTGTGGTAGTTACCACGTAATCACCGCCGCCTGCTCAGGAGCCAGCCGGAAGGTGATTCGCAGCACATCATCACCGACCTTCCAGTCGAGCCCGAGCGCGTGCACCAACTCCACCGGCTGCTTCACCTCACTGGCTGGGGTCTTCAGCGCGCGCAGATCGATTCGCAACCTCACCTCGCGTTCGGCGTTCTCCGGGTTGAACACGGTAAATGTCTTCTTGCCGTAGCGTTCCACCCAGCCACCTTCGGCGGTGGCGTGTGTGATTGGCTCCCAGCCAGCCTCCGCCACGCGCCGAATCAGCGGGATGTACTTCTGGAACAACGCACGGTCGCGGTTATACCATGCCGGGTTCTGCCAGTAAGGGTTATCCGCGGCGTTATGGCTGAACATACTGGGATAGATACCCCAGAACAGGCATCGCTGGAAGTAGCGCTCCACCTGCCCCCCGAACGTCTCGTAATCGGTGTTCATCAACAGGACATAGGGTTTGTGGTAGCTCATGCTGCGCCAGATGTCCATCTGTGCAGGTGAAACGGGCGTCCATGCACCGTTTTGCCACCAGTTGGTTTCCGTGCCCGACACATCCAGCTGCGCCATCAAAAAGGGGAACCGCCATCCCACCGCGTTGGCGAACAGCCATTTACCGCGCCGGCGCATCTCCCCTGCCAGGTAACGGGTATACTCCCACGTGCTGAATATCTGGAGAATGGCGGGGCGCAAGTCGCCTTTGCGAAACACCAGCGGCACGTCCGCCGTTGCAAAGTGCTCCTCGCGATAGTTCAGCATGTCGGCTCCCATCTCCAGAGAGTCGAGATACTCGCCGTCCAGCCCTTCCGTGCCCGCTTTTGTGTAGGCTTGTTGCGCGTGAGAAGGCGGGAAGTTCAGGTAGGCTTTGGAAGGGTCATCGGGCGTGGAGGGGATATCCGGGTCGGGGTTGAGCAGGAACATCGCGCCGTCGTTCCAGGGTGTCACGCTAATCTGACGATAGATTTTGCCGCTCTGGTCGGAGATGATACCGCATTTCAGCGTCGCCCGCGCCTGCGCTTTTTGCCAGTTGTCACCCAGTTTGCCCTCAGCGTACTGCTGCAGGCAGTCGTCTGCGCCGGTGTCGGTGCGTGGGAACGTTCTGGGCATGGGCATCCAGTAGCTCATCGGCTCGGTGTAACGGAAAGAGAGAATACCCAGCTGGTCATCCTCCGCCACGCTGTTATCGCCCTCGTGGAAGACGATGCCGAAATCCTGCACGTTCTGCACGGTGTGCGGTGCGGTGAAAGCAATCCAGATACCCTGTTTGGGCACGCGGTTGCGGAACCAGTCGGGGAAGGCGGTGATGTAGCGCTGCAGGGCGGATCGAAAACCCCACTGCGGGTCGGCAGACCATAGCAGCAGGTGGAACTGAGCGCGATGGGGGAACTTGCGCGTCTTGCCGCTGAGAACGGCATCGAAGGCGGCGCACGCCCAGCCCCACTGCGGACTGGCAAACAGTCTCACGAGACGCGGGGCGTCCATCCGCCAGCCCCACGCGACGCACCAATCCTTGCCCGACAGACACGCCAGCGGATACACGCTCATCATGCCGTTGGCGCCGGCGTTGACGTGTATCAGATTCGCCATCTCCATACCGGTTGCCGCTGTCTGCTGTCGGATGTCGTCATGCCAGATTGCGCCCTGCATCTGTAGCGGCGCTGCCCAGATGAGGCTCACCGCGCGGTCGGGACTGCCTTCCCGGGTGCTCAGCGTGGCGATTGCCTGCAGAAGACCTCCCTGCTGTTCGTAACGCACCTCCAGCCGCACGTCTTTCGCCCTGCCCGTCCAGACAAGGGGGTTGCGGCTGGTCCACCTGCCGCCGAACGGCACGAGAACGTCGGGGTTTTGCATTTCGCGCAGGAACCAGCCGCCCGGCAGTTTGCCCTTCGGCAAGGGCTTGCCCCGCCACAACAGTTGCGTCACCAGTCCGGCGTCGTCGAACTGTACCTGCAGGTCTTCCGCCCTGCCCCAGCGCACTGCGCCTTTGCTCGCACGCAAGGTGGGCTGGCGAGTGGTTTGCATATCCAGCACCTGCAGTCCCTCCAGGAGCTCCATCTGAATGTCGTCGAACCACACGGTACCCGCGTGATTGCGCAGTAGCAGGTGTACATACACCTTGTCGATGGGCTTGCGGGGGATGACCAGCACCTCACGCCGCTCCCAGTCGTGTGTGCCGGTGCTGAAAGGTGCAATCAAACCCCATTGGGGAGTGCCGTCGGTATACCGCAGGTCGATATACAGCGAATAGCCTGCATCTGCACTACCGGAGACATCCTGCGCTTTGCTCCATGCCGAAATCCGCAGGGGGACAGGCTTGCTCTGGTTCAGCTCGATCACGTGCATCACGCCGCTGCGCAAATCGGCTGTTGCGTTGTGCAGGCGGATGCTTGCCTTGCCCCCGCGCTTCACCTGTTCATCCCAGGCGAAGGTGCCTTCCGTCGCGGTCCATGTCTGCAGCGGCTGTTTCTGCGCCGCAGCGGCAAGTGCAAAGCCGATAACCATCAGGACGCTGAGCATTTTCAACGGATGTTTCCCTCCTCGTGCCACGTCGCGGATGCCCCTGTGTAACGCCCACCATTTTCGAGAATACGACGGCGGGCAGGCTCCGTCCTGTGCGACACACCATGAAGGGCAAGGCTCGCGCCGAGCGGAAAACTCCTCCCCGCCCGCGGGGAGGTCGGGTGGGGCTTCGCCTCACCAGCAGGTTCGCTTCAGTATGCCCGCTGAATCAGCTCGTTCCAGAGGGCGCGCTTGATGGCGTTGGAGACCTGCTCCGCCAGCTCGTGCATACTCTTGCCGTACAGGGCGGCGTCCTCAGGCTCGATGGTGAGTATCGGGTGGCTGCGCGCTACCACCGTACGCCTATCACTGGACAGGCGGATGTCAAACATCTGGATGCCGTCGTTCAACAGGCTGTCCAGTCGCTCGCTAATCTGCCGGGCGCGCTCGGCGGAGGTTTGTCCGTCGCGGTCAGCAGGGGCAAACACGGGAACGCTGTCCAGGTAGACCTCCACCAGACTGCGGTCCTGCACTGTTTTCTCTCGCAGTTCCACAGGCAAAATACGCGCCACCGCCCTGCGGTTGACGGGGATGTTCAGCTCGCGGAACAGGTTCAGCATCGCCTGGGCGCGCTCGCGCGAGGGAGGGTGCGTGCGGAAGATACCCAGTTGCCTCTCCGGTCGCCGCGCTTCATCGCGCGCCAGTCGCTCCATGAAGGTCAGCATGCCCACAGGATTGTACTTCGTCTGCATCAGATACAGGATGGCAGCGCGGTCGGCGTCTATTTCCGCTTCCTGAGTGAAGCCGTTCAGTTTGGCTATCTGATACAGCTGAACTCCCATCATGACATTGCTTAAATCCCGCGCCGGCGCGCCGGACAGAACCATCACCAGCAGAGCGGGCAGGGTTACCCGGCGGTTAATCTTCTCGTTCTCCTGCCCCAGACGCAGCAGATGATGATGTGCCGCGTGTGCGATTTCGTGTGCCAGCACCGCCGCCAGCTCGTGGTCGGACTGCACATAGTCCAGCAAACCCTTGTTCACATAGATGAACCCGCCCGGCAGCGAGAAGGCGTTGACGTCCTTATCATCCACCACCTTGAACGTATACTGAAACTGTGACCTTTTATTGATGCCCCACGTGATGGGGATGTTGGAGACGTTGGCTACCGCGGCAATCTCCTGCCCAATACGGTTCACCCGCTCCACCAGAGCGGGGTCATCAATGATGCGCAGGGTGCGTTCAATCTCCTGAGCCGCTTCCCTGCCCATGCGCACTTCGGGGTCCTCTTCCGACTTGGGCTGCGCGAAGACCTCTGTTGCCAGCCCCCCGAGCATGAGGCTGACCACGAGCAACCATATCACACGGGCACGCAGAAACCATTTCATGGTGTGAAACCTCGCAATATTTTCCCTTCCATTATAGCATACGAAAGCGCCGAGCTTTGTATTCCCAAGACTCAGACGATTTGTGCCAGACAACGGTTTCAGCAGGCGTCTCCAACAGGTATAATACCGCCAGAATGAGTGAACCGCTGCCGCTATACAAAACCGTTATTCCATTGCCGGCGTCCCTGTCGCTCTCGCAGATTTACGCGCGATGCAACCTCTGCCAGCCACACACGGTCGTGCTGGACAGCGGTGCCGAGCCGTCGCCGCGAGGAAGCTTCCGGCTGGCACGCTATTGCTTCATCGCGCAAGAGCCATTCGGCGTGCTGGAAGCATATCCCGACCATGTGCTGTGGCGAGATGCTGGCGGTATCCTGCGCATGGAAGACGACCCGCTGCGCGTACTTCAGGGTTTCTTGCGGCGTTTCCATCTCCCCTTGTATGATGCGCCCACGCCGCTACCTGCTGGGGTGCTGGGCTATCTCGGCTACGGGCTGAAGGCGTTCATTGAGCCCTGTCCGAACCGCCTTCCCGCCCCCAACCGGCTGCCATTATATTGGTTTGGCTTTTACGATACAATTGCCACGATAGACATCGATGCGTGGAGGGTGGTGCTCACCTCTACCGGCCTGCCGTTCAGTGGTGCAACCGCCCATCGATGGGCACAGCAACGCCTTCAGCAAGCAGCGACACGCTGGGAAAAGGCTCTCATCGGTCAGAGGATAGTGTCCGAACCCGCCGTTTCCTGTGGAGAGCCGTTCCCCATGTGGGCGCGGAAAGATTATCTGCACGCGGTGCAGCAAGCCCAGCACTACATCGCGCAGGGAGATATCTATCAGGTCAACCTCGCACAGGCATATCAAGCGCACTTTCGCGGAAACCCCGCGTCGCTCTTTCTGCGCATACGCGAGGTCTCGCCTGCGCCGTTCAGTGCGTTCATCGATACCGGACGGTTTTGCGTTATCAGCGCATCGCCGGAACGTTTCCTCCACATGAACCCGGTGACGCGCACCGTACACACACGCCCTATCAAGGGAACGCGCCCGCGCTCGGCAGACCCCGACGAGGACTGTCGGCTCGCCGAAGCACTGATGCACAGCCCCAAAGACCACGCGGAGCACATCATGATTGTAGACCTGGAGCGCAACGACCTGGGCAGGGTGGCAGAAATCGGCTCGGTGCAGGTGGCGGAGATGATGGCGCTGGAAGGCTATGCGCAGGTGTATCACCTCACCAGTACCGTGCGGGCGCAGCTGCGCGACAACGTAGATGTAGAGACCCTCTTGCGCGCCACCTTTCCCGGTGGCAGTATCACGGGCGCACCGAAGGTGCGCGCGATGCAAATCATCGAGGAGCTGGAACCGGTTGCCCGTGAGGTTTACACCGGCGCCATTGGCTACATCGCGTTTCACGGAGGTCTGGACCTCAATATCGCCATTCGCACCGCCGTCATCCGAAACGACCAGATTACCCTTTACGGCGGGGGCGGTATTGTTGCCGAATCGGAACCGGAACGCGAGTACGAGGAGATACGCGCCAAGCTGTGCGGGTGGTTTCAGGCGATGGAGACAGGCAGACAGACCCATGCAGTGGATATGGTACAACGGTGAACTCGTGCCTGCCGAGCAAGCCCGTTTGAGCGTGCTGGACGGGGCAGTATTGCACGGCGCGGCACTGTTTGAGACCCTGCGCTGCTACCGTGGCTTCCCGTTCCGGCTGGAACAGCACCTGCAACGGATGCGACGGTGGCTGGCGGCTCTGCGTTTGTTCGCGTCGGCACGCCAACAGGTGGATCTGCGTACACCGTTCATCGAGCAAGCGGTAGCCAGTCTGATTCGAGCCAATGACCTGCAGAGTGCAGACGCCCGTCTGCGCCTGACCGTGACCGCAGGCAGCGAGTGGTCACAACCCGCCTGCTTCTTGACGGCGACCGTGCTATCGCCGCAGCAGATAGCCCGATGGCGCGAGGGTGCAGGGGTTTTATTGCGCCCTGACCCGCGGGCAGGCACGGGCGAACGCCCCAAATGGAGCAGCTACGCCGCACATCTGGAGGCGCAGTATGAGGCACAGGCGCTGGGGAGGGAAGAGGTCATCTGGTTCAACGCACAGGGAAACATCACCGAGGGAGCCACCAGCACCGTCTTTGCATGGGATGGACGTCATCTGGTAACACCTCCGTTGCACGAAGGCATCCTGGCAGGAATCACTCGCGAGACGGTGATCCAACTCTGCGCTCAGGAGGGTATCCCCTGCATCGAGGCTCCTCTGTCCGTGGGCGAACTCCTGTCGGCAGAAGCGGTGTTCCTGACCAGCTCGGTGCGCGAGATCGTGCCCGTCACCCAGCTGGAAGACCGCCCCTTGAAACCCCACCCGCTTGTCCAGCAACTGCAAACTGCCTACAGGCAACTGGTCGAGAAGGAACGCGCCCATGACACCAGTGCAGGGCTATAGGAACCGGCGCGCTGTCCAGCGGCTGCGTGAAGCCGGCTCGCACGAGGCGAAACCTGCACCTTTCACAGGCAAGAGGCAGGCTCACCCTGCCCCGTACACCTGCGGTGGCGCAAGGTATTCGGGGAAACGCTCTCTCAGCGCGCGGCGGACGAGGTAGCAAAGATGACACGCCTCGATGTAGCCCGACTGCACGGGGTAGCCAAACCTCCGGGCGAGCTCGGCGGGACCTCCCTCCACCAGCGGCGCACATATCGGATGCTCCTCCGCCCGATAGCGCGCCACCAGCTCGGAGAGGGGAGTTTGCCACAGGTTGCCCATGCATAACCCCTGACAGAGATGCACGTTACCGTAGGCGTCCACATGTACCCGTCCGGGGTCGCGCAGGTTTTCGTAGGGACATTCGGTGAAGATATGCCATGGGCGCGTTGGTAGTCCCTGCGACAGTTTTTCCACCGCCCTTCCTCGAAAGCGTACCCCACCCCCACAATGGGTTCGCCCTTTTTTCCCTGCTCTTCTTCGGGATAGCTTACCGTCGGCGGATCGATGGAAATCATCCCGCAGGAAATGCCGAGCTGCTGAGCCGCCGACATCGCACGCTTCGCCGCCGTGTCTTCCTCCGAACCGCTGTGGAACTGGTCGTCGCTGAAGCTGATGAAGCCGATACCCGCCTCCTGCAACGGCTTCAGCCAGAGCATCGCGTCTTCCACGCTGGTGGCAAAATAGCCATTGGTGACGATACCCGTGTGGAAGCCCATTTGGCGTGCGATACGCACTGCCTCCAGTAGCAGCGGATAGTACAGAAATGGCTCACCGCCTTCGAAGAACACCGTTTGCACCGTACCGACCTTACGTGCCTCCTGCAGCACCGCTTCCACCTGCGCCAGCGTGAACGTACCCTTCGCGCGGGGACTGCTGTAGACAAAGCAGTGCTCGCACTCATACGGGCATTTGTAGGTCAGCAGAAAATGGATGCCGGTCAACATCTCATTATCCCTGTGCTGCCATGCAGTCCAGCGCCTCGTCCACCATGGACAGGTAGTTTTCCACCGGCACATAGCTGGGGATGGAGTTGCCTGAACCTACCGCATACCTGCCTCGCGCCCCGCAGGTTTCTATCAGATAGCGGGTGCGCTGACGCACCTGCTCCGGCGTGCCTGCGGAGAGGATGTTCAGGTCGAGCCCGCCCAGCACCGCGATGCGGTCACCATACTGCTTCTGAAACTCCTGCACGGGGATAATGGCGTCCTCAAAGGAGTGCTTGCCGTCGATGCGCACATCCTCGATGAGGTCTTCCATAATCGCCTGCAGGTTGCCGCAGGAGTGCAGGAAATAGGGCAAGCCGCGCTCGTGCGCCATCTGCGCCCATCTCTTGTGCCACGGCAGGCAGTATTTGCGCAGCGCATCGGGGGCAATCAACGTGCCCGACCGAAAGCCCATATCGTCGCCGGGGAAGACCACGATGAGCCTGTCCAGCTGCAGCAGGTGCTCGTAGAACTGGGTGATGAGAGTGCCGATACGGTCGCTCACCGCCTGCACCAGCGCAGGGTCGTCATACAGCGCAAGACATAATCCCTCCAGCGACATCACCCACGAGAGATGCTCGAAGATACCCGCCGCGTGAGAGGAGATAAAGCCCATGCCTTCGGGCAGATGTTCGTTGATGTACTCCAGCACGAAGAAATCCACGTCTTCGATGCGAGGCCATGGATATTTTTCAAAGTCCTCCCGGTTGCTGATGGCGCCCTGATGCTCGTCTGCCCATGCACGCTGCTTGCTGGAGGCGGTATCGGCGGTGACGAGGTGACGCTCCTGAAACGGCAAACCGATTTCCAGCCGCACGAAGTCATAGCCCATGCGGTACCAGAACTCGATCACCATATCCAGAAAAGCCTTCAGCGATTCGCGGTCGCCCTGCGGGGTAACCCACTCCCTGCCCATCAGTTCGGTAACAATCGGGCGCATCACCACGTCGTCCACGATGTATTCCACCAGCGGCGTGCGCCGCTGTGGAATCCGCCCCATCAGGATGTCCACGAACTCCTGCGCATTGGGTTTGGGGTTCTTCACAGGAACATGTCGCCACATCGTTATATCTCCTCCTGCCAGAATTACCGCACCACCACGTAGGGGCGTATCTGCTCCAGCTTTTTGGGACCGATGCCGCGCACCTCGATCAGCTCATCCACGGATTGAAAGCCGCCGTTTTGCTTACGGTACTCGATGATGGCGCGGGCAGTGGCGGGACCGACTCCGGGCAAGCTCTCCAGCTGCTCGGCGCTCGCGGTGTTCAGGTTGATTTTGCCTGCAGGAGGCTCCTGACGCCCTGCTGACCCTCTAACCGTCACCCCGCTGGGCGAGACACTCCCCACCCGACCTTCCACCGTTACCGATTCGCCTTTGCGGGGCACGTATACCTGCACCCCGTCCTCCAGCGGCTGCGCCAAGTTTATCAGGTCGGGGTCCGCTTGATTGCTGAAGCCACCTGCTGCCCTGACTGCATCGTCCACACGGCTGCCGCGCGGGATGCGCACGATGCCAGGATTTTTGACCGCCCCTGCCACATGCACCACTATCTCGTTGCTTTGCGCCTGCGGTGTGTCCATCTGGGTGGCGGAGGGCGTACCTTCGTCCTCACCCGAAGAGTTCGCATCAGAAGTATGCGAGGTTCCCGCGGGCATGCCAGCGGGTGGAATCAGAGCAGGCGGGCTCAACAAAGACAACCCCTGCCACAACAGGATACCGCAGGTGAGTGCCACCAGCGCGCCAACCGTCCACAATCCTTTCGGAATGCGTTCCATGACCACGGTTACTGTTTCCTTCGCCACCCACAGGCAAGCTCCTGTGATTCGCATAAGGCTTCCATATGGCAGTGAGCATGATGTACCTGTCATGTAGTTACTAATACAAAAATGCATGAGAATAATTTTCAAAAATTTTTCGCATTTACTGCTCTTTTCTCAGTGAATGGCACGATTCTTGCATCTTTATTAAGCTAGAAAAGGAGGTGCATTCTAATGAATCGCCCGAAGCACACCATGAAGTGTCTATTCATGATGCGTAGCCTCATCACTTCTCTGCTGTTGTTGATTTTCGCACAGATTGCCCTTGGCTACGACGTGAACAAGGATTTGCGCAATTTGGGTCCTCCGGCACATGACCTGACGGTCGTCCTCTCCGGCTCGGAAACCGTCACCAACCACTACGACGGATACCCATCCGGACGCTTCCAGTCCTTCGCCACCGGTCCCATCGGAGCCAACACCGCCATGCGATGGGACAACTTTAAAGATGGCGATAACAACATCATCGACACTGGTCAGACCGTCCATGTGGGCTGGAGCACCGCCGACCACAGCAGCCATGTCAAGGACATGTACTGGACGGACGCTACCGGCAGGCGCATCCCCGGTAGCGTGGTGCTCAACATCACCAGCGGATGGAGGTATGTGTTTGGGCTGGAGGGAATGCTACTTTCCTGGCGCAACGAAATCATGCCGGAGGAGGGGAACCCTGTCCCGGTACAGATTCGCGACGTGCGCATTGCAAGGCTCCCCGGCCCCCTGCCGCTGGAGGAGTTGAATGCAGAGAACCGGATGCTGGAACAGATTCTGCAGCCGCTGCCCGACGGCGAGTGGTTCGTGGTGGGTCCGGGAGAGGCCTTTGGACTGGTGATACCGCCACCCAACCCGGGCACCGCTATTGTGCTCAGATACGAGGTGACCGGGCTACCACAGGGCGGTCTCGCGCCCCAGTCTAGCGCTGTCTCCGTGGACTACGTGCAGTTTGTGGCGCGCCCTGCCTCCATCATCGGCACTGTCTCCCTGCTGGACTTTCAGGGCAACTCTTCGCAGGTTCCCGTGCGCGTACAGATACGCTCGGAGTCGGGCATTCGCGAAGAGGTGGTTGCGCTGGACGAGACCGGCTACTTCGAGATAGAAGACGTGGAGCCGGGTGAGTATGACCTCTCGTTCAAAGCCAGTCACTGGCTAAGACGCACGTTGCCTGCGGTGCAGGTGCCGGGCGACTGGCCCGCATGGGTAGAGGTCGAACTGCAGAACGGCGATATCGACGGCGATAACGAAGTCACACTTTTTGACTTCGGTGCGTTGGTCGCCGCCTTCGGCAACATGCCCGGAAACCCGAACTGGAACCCCGAGGCAGACCTCGACGGGGATGGAGAGGTGACCCTGTTCGACTTCGGCATTCTCGTCCAGAACTTCGGCGCCATTGGGGACGAGTAGATTCGACCCTCCTGCCCCCTCTCTGCGAGAGGGGGCTTTCCTTGCGACATGCTGTTCGTTTGACTTGCCCCGCCGACAGGAGTATAATACCTGCAGTGAGGCAGCAGAAAAGGGGTGGTCGTTTGCGTCTCCGAAGAGTCATTGTCACCTGTGCCGTATGGCTTGCTCTGCTCTATCCTGCGCTCGCACAGGTACCCGTTACGAACTTCCTGCCCGATGTGGATGTTCTCTATATCGAGCGGACACCTCGCCTCGCGTTCGACCCCGGCGACCTGAGCTACACCACTGGACTGCCTTCGCCCGGTCAGCGTATGGTCTATCTGGCGCATGTGAAGAACTGGGGCACCGCAGCTGTCTCTGTGCCTTACGAATGGTGGTTTGATGGCGCACTGGCAGCGTCCGGGCTGGTCACTATCCAGCCGGGGCAAGAGGTCACCGTACCCTACGAGTGGTTCTGGGAGAGCACCGATCACACCCTGGAGTTTCGCGCCGACCCCGCCGGCACCCTTGATGAAATCTCAAAGCTGAACAACCGCGTGGCAGTCCGCACGAACGCCTTGCTGGTGGGATTATGGGTGGAACAGAGCCTGTACAACTACTTCCACAACAACCAGTACCTGCTGAACGACGGGGCGAACGGCTTCGAGGACTGGGCACAGCGCATGATTCGCCGCTGGAACGAGTGGCTTGCCAAAGCGAGGTTTCCCTCCTCGCCGAACGGAGCACTCGACAGGGTGGCGCTGGACAAAGTGGTCGTCGTGCCCGACGGCGCGCTGCCTCTTGCGGGGGGACTGCCCACGAACAACCCTGACGCCCGAGACCGCACGGTGGACATGCAGTGGGGTTACCCTTACCACCCCGAAGACATCCAGCCGAACGGCTTCTATGGGTTCCGCTGGAACGGACCGTTCTTCATCGACTTTGGCAGTATCCACGAAATGAACCACGCAAGGTATCATATCGACCTCTACGGTTTCGATGTTCACCAGTCCGCTTACCCGGGTTACCCTCTCCCCATCCAGATAACCGATGATTACGGCAACCTGGTCGCAGGCACACCGCTAATGCCTAAAATCGCCTGGGAGGGCGTGTATTATAACAAGTGGCGTGACATCATGGGAGCAGGCTCACCCTTCTATGATGCATACAGCGCAGCGGTATGGAACTGGAAACATCACAAACGCGGACGCGGCAACATGAACGCCCCGCCCGACATCGGCGTTTTCCTCAACGACCTGCCCGACTCCAATCACATCCAGTTTGTGGACCAGAACGGCATACCCATCGCTGGGGCACAGGTGGACATCTATCAGGCGGGACCCTACCCGGGCATCTACGGCAAGTCCTACGACAACATCCCCGACATGAGTTTTGTCACTGATGAGAACGGCATGATCCATCCGGGAAGCAACCCGTTCGGATATCCCAGAGTCAATCGAGGGGTGCTAATAATCAAGCTGCGTTATCGCGGTCAACTCTATTTCCTGTTCCAGGAGATTACCGACTTCAACCTGCAACGCTGGATGGCACCCCAGGGACAGCTCTTTACCCATGGCTATTACGTGCGCCAGATAGACCTGCGCGATAATCCCACCACCGTGCCGCGTGACCGCTGGCGGGGCAACTATTTCAACGGCATTCATTTCCAGAGCTTCGTGCGTTACAGGACAGATAACGCCATCAACTTCACATGGAGCGGCTCACCTGCCCCCGGTGTCGACGCCGATAACTTCAGCGTGTACTGGCTGGGTGATATCCGCTTCACCGAGGGCTGGAAAAAGTTCACCATTACCGCCGATGGCGGAATCCAGCTCATTATCGACGACCGGCTGGTGTTCGATGCATGGGACAACACGGAACTGCAGACGTGGGAGCCGATTATCTACACCTCGCGCGACGCGCCGTTCGTGGTACCGGGACGTTCCTCTCCGCAGGGTGAGTACCACCGGGTGCAAGTGCGCTATCGCCACCACACGGGTACCGCGCGAGTGCAGGTAAGCTGGGCGGATGAACCCCCTCCCGCCGATTCGCCGCTGAACGCATGGAGAGCGGATTATTACACCACGAAAGACCTGCAGGGCTATCTGACCAGCCGGCTGGAAACGCGCATCGACTACGCTTATGGAGAAGGCTCGCCAGACCCTGCCCTGACCGGTGACAACTTCAGCGCGCGCTGGACGGGAGACTGGTACTTCGCTCCGGGCATCTATCGCTTCACCGCTACCACCAGCGACGGTATGAGGATCTGGATAGACGGCACAAACGTGCTGGACAGATGGTTTACCCAATCGGAGACCCAATACACTTTCGAACGCACGATACAGGAAGGTACGCACCGTATCGTGGTGGAATACTTTGAGGAGGATGGCACAGCCACCGCGAAAGTAAACTGGCAGCTGCTGAGTCTGCTTTATGACGGAGAAGTCTCGTTGGATGGCTGGCAGGCATCCCCGCAGGGTATCGTATTGCAGATGCAGGTCGGTGCGAACAGCTTCACTGTAACGCTGGACGAGCAGGGAAGATTTCGCATTCCTGTAACTATTCCTGCCGGCGTGTACGACGTCCGTTTGAAAGGCGTGCACTGGCTGAGCCAGACACTGCGCAACGTACGCTTTCCACTTGCCCTGCCGCTGCGTTTCACCCTCCTCAACGGTGACATCGACGGAGACAACGAGGTCACCCTCTTCGACTTCGGGCAGCTGGTGGCAGCTTTCGGCAGCGTACCCGGCGATGCAAACTGGAATCCCAATGCCGACCTTGATGGCGACGAGGAGGTTAACCTGTTTGACTTCAGCATCCTGGTCAGGAACTTCGGGAAGACCGGGGACGAGTAGCACACCGCTCTATCGCCCACTCCAGATGCTCGCGCACCATCGGGTCGGTTTCGTGTATCAACTCTTGCTGAAGCACCTGCAAAGCCTCTTCCTGCCCGCTGTTGCCGAGCGCGACCGCCACGTTGCGCCGAAAGCCGCGCCACTTCGCACGTTTCACCGGGCTGCGACGAAAGGCGGTGCGAAACTCTTCTTCACGCATTCGCAGTAGGTCTACCAGCTTCGGTGCAACAGTAATCTCCCTGGCCGCGAACGCAGGTTCGTAGGTCGGGGAGGCGCGTTCAGGAGCGTGAGGACGCGGATGATTAAAAGGACATACCTCCTGACAGATGTCGCAGCCGAAGACGCGGTTGCCCATCTGTGAGCGGTGCTCTTCAGGAATGGAGCCGCGCAGTTCGATGGTCAGGTAGCTGATGCAGCGACGCGCGTCCAGCACATACGGCGCGACGATGGCTCCCGTCGGGCAGGCGTCGATACAGCGCGTGCAGGTGCCGCACCCGCCAAAAGCTGGCTGGTCATACTCCAGCTCGATATTCAGCAGAATCTCGCCGATGAGAAAGTACGAGCCGCGCCGCGTGTGGATAAGCATGGTGTTTTTGCCGAACCAGCCCAGCCCTGCCCGCCATGCCAGGTCGCGCTCCAGCACCGGACCGGCGTCCACATATATCTTCGCCTGACAGTCGGGGCGCAGCTGGCGGATATACTCCAGCAGTTGCCGGAGTCGTTGGGTCATGACCTCATGGTAGTCCTCGCCGAGCGCATAGCGGGCGAAGACACCGCGTGAGGGGTCATTCGTCACTATCGGCACGGCAGGGGCGTAGTTCAGCCCCACCACCACCGCGCTTTTCGCGCCGGGAAGCACCTGCTGGGGGTCACAGCGGGCATCGGCCGTGCGGTGCAGGTAGTGCATCTCGCCGGCGTAGCCCTGCTCCAGCCACCAGCGGAAAAAGTCGGCACGGGCAGGGGCGTCCAGCGGCGCAAACCCCACGAGGTCAAAGCCCAGCGAATGCGCACGCTCACGAACCGCTTGAGTGATGGCAGCCCGTTCAGACATCCTGAGGGTATTATACACTGTTCAGGATGCCTCTGTGCCCTAAGCCACGCGCTCGCGCAGTTGCTCTTTCACCAGTTCGAGATTGTGGCGGGCGGCGTGGTGGTCGGGCTGCAAGGCAAGCACCTGCTGAAAAGCCATCATTGCCGCCTCGTACGCGCCCATCTGGAAATAGGCGTTGCCCAGCACGAAAAAGCCCTGAACGTTGTGCGGGTCGCGCTGTAAGCCTGCCGTGTAGGTTTCCACCGCCGCCTCATACGCGCCCAACTGGTAGAGCGCGTCCCCGGCGTTGAAGAAGGCGTTGGCGTCCTCCGGATTCAGCTCGATGGCGCGGGTGAAGCAGGATAGTGCGCCCTCATAATCCCCTTGCGCCAGATACACCCTGCCCAGGTTCACCCATGCTGGAGCGAACTGCGGCTGCGTGACGGTCAGCTCGGTGTAGTCCGCTTGCGCTTCCTGCCAGAGGTTCAATCTCTCGGCGCAGGTGGCACTGTGCCAGCGCCATTCGGGGTTGTTCTGGAAGGCACTCGCCAGCCTGCGCCAGATGGCATAGGCATCCGCCCATCGCTCCGCCTCCTCATAACGTGTTGCCAGCTCCCGCGCGATTTCGGGGTTCTTAGGGGCGTCGCGATAGGCTCGCTCCAGTTCCTGCAGGGCGGTTTGCTTTTCGCCACGCGTGAACAGCAACTGCGCCAGCAGATAGCGTGCCTCGGCGAA
Organism: Bacillota bacterium; assembly: GCA_023511455.1. Lineage (NCBI taxonomy): Bacteria > Bacillati > Bacillota > Bacillota bacterium. The sequence goes on along the minus strand of JAIMBJ010000005.1, from coordinate 62,781 downwards.
GTTCGGATTTTCCGCCAGCGCACGACGACATTCCGCCTCACTGTCTTCCAGACGCTCCAGTCCCAGATATGCCTGTGCCAGTCCGTAGTATGCCTTGAAGCCGCTGACGCTGGTGTCTCCGCCCACAAAGCTATCGCTGTCGCGTGCGGCGATGGCGCGCTGGAACGCTTCTGCCGCCTCTGCATATCGGCGCAACGACAGATAAGCGTAACCGTCAGCAAAGTGCAAGCCGGGGTGGTCGATGCCTCGTCGAAGCGCACGCTGGTGGGCCTCCAGCACCTGCTCATGCTTGCCTGTGGCGAACAGGGCGTTTGCCAGCAGCACATAGCCCATCACGGCATGGTCGGCGTAGGGCTCGATGGCGTCCACAATGGGATCGAGCTCACGGGCGGCGTCGGCATAACGCCCTGCCACATAGTAGGCGTTGCCCAGATTGAACCGCTGGAACAGGTCGTTGGGGTTTTTCGCCACCTCTTCGCGCAACATGCGGATGGTGCGCTCGTCTTTGCCGCGGGCAGATGCGATGTCGTGCCGATAGCCGAGATGTCGGATGCGCACGCCTTTCAGGAAGGCGATTTCGTAGCCGTTGCGCTGCAGAGAAGGGGTCACCTGCTCGTGAATGCGACCCTCGAAGCGGGTGATGGGCAGGCGACGGAACAGTCTGCAGGTACGGTGGACAAACGTGCTGGTGTTCTGCCCTTCGCCGATATCGTTGATTATCTCCACGAGGTAACCGGCGAACTGCGGGTCGCGGATGGCGTTCAGCAGTCCCTCACCGCATCCTTTCTCGAGCCGCTCGTCGGCATCCAGCCACAGCACCCAGTCGCCGGTGGCGTGCTGCAGGGACACGTTGCGGGCATCGGAGAAGTCATCGCGCCAGGGATGGTGCACCACCTTCGCCCCATATCGTCGCGCAATCTCCACCGTGCGGTCGGTCGAGCCGGTATCCACCAGCACAATCTCGTCCACCACTCCCTGCACGCTCTTCAGGCAGTCCTCTAAAAACTGCTCTTCGTTTTTCGCAATCATGCACAGCGACAGGCGCGGGGCATCGGAAGAGTGTTTCTTGGGGGGGACGGGGCTTGGCGCCTGCAGCACGGTCGTACGGGCAGTAGCATGCGTTTCTGGCTGTTGCTGCAGCAACCGCTCGGCGTGCTGTAAAGCCTGCTGGTGCGCCTGCCTGCCCCGCTTGAGAATGCGTCGGCGCAGCTTCTGCACCAGGTCGCGCAGCAACTGCCTTGCCTCCTCGCAGTCGGGGTTCAGTTCCACGGCGCGGGTGGCGTGCCTCAGTGCCTCCTGCGAACGTCCCGTCTGCAACAGGATGTACGCGAGATGATAATGCAGTTCGAAGTCCTCACCGTGCTGCAACCCCTGTCGTAGAACGCCCTCCGCCCGTGCGATGCTACCCGCCTGGAAATAGGCAACCCCCAGCCCGCAATAGGCTTTCAGCTGGTCAGGGTCCTCGCGAAGCAACCTCTCCAGCAGCACAATCGCCTCATCCGGGTTGTCCTGCGAAACATGTTCGGCGGCGCGCAGGATGATGGTCTCCGTGCTTTGTGCGCCGGCAGCCTCTTCGCGGTGCGCACGCAGCCTCGCTGCCGCGACCTGCGCCGCACGCTCCCATGTCAGGTTTTCACGCACCCACCGGGCAGCGCGCTCGCCGACTGCTGTGGCTTCGTCGTAGTGGTGGAATACCTGTTCTATCAAGGCTTCCATCGCATTGCGGTCGGGCTTTGCCCAGAAGGGGCGGTTCACGGTTTCCATGTCACCGACGAGGTTGTCGGGGAAGTACTCCACCTCCGCGGGAATGAGGAAGGCACGTTCGGTGTTGCAGAAATCCTTCGCCGCACCAAAGTCGGTGACAATGACCGGCAGCCCGCACGCCATTGCCTCGGCAATCGGCAACCCGAACCCCTCCCCGCGATAGGGATGCACCAGCACATGGCAGGCGCGATACAGGGCGTTCATCTGCTGCTCGTCCAGCTCCTCGGCGATATAAACGATTTCGGGCACCTCGGGCTGCCGCTGGAACCAGCGAATCTGCTCCAGGAAGTTCTGCCCGCGGTAGAACGTGTTCGTGCCAAAATCTTTGATGACCAGCGCCACATCGTCGTTGCGGGTAAAGGTGCGCGTGTAACCGTCCAGCAAGATATCGATACCCTTGCGAGGGATCGAGCCTCCGACAAACAGGAACCGAAACCGTTTCTGCGTGGGCAGTTCCAGCGGCGGAACGGGTTCGAAAAAGCTTTCGGAGACACCATTGGGTACCACGAACACCTTATCGGGATGCACCCCATCGCGCACGTAGCAATCGCGCACGAAAGTGGAAGGAACCCACAGCTCATCGACGTTGCGGTTGATGGCATCCACCCAATCCAAAGGGATAGAACCGAACTCCCATGGCTGTATGACGATAAAGCGCTCCGCCTCCGGGCGTTGCCAGTTGGGCGGCCAGTGATGCCGAACCCACACATCCACGCGGGAAGGCAGACGACGCAGGCGATCCTCAATGTACTGCCAGCGGGCGTCGCCATGCAGCACCATGTCATCCGTGGGATGCGGTACCAGATAAAACTCCCACTCCGGAAACGCCCGATGCAACGCCAGCACCAGTTCGCGGTTCACCACTGCAAGGCTGTGCCGTGCCAAAAAGGCTCCTTCCCACACAATATGCAATGCCTGACCACCTGATGCCTTCTTCATCTGTTCCACCCCCTGTTTGCTACGCCGCCGTCCGACCCTGATAACGCGCCTGCAAAATGCCATCGTAGCGACTGCCCGTCCACCATATCCGTCCCAGCAGATTCTCGGGCAGATCGTCGATGACCTCGATATCCGCGCAGTGTTCGGGGTCGAAGCCTGTCGAAACGATGAACTGCGCCAGCAACTCGTAGGCTACCTCCGCGCGGAAAGCGTTGTAGGCTCCGGCATATAGCTGCAATAGCGCGCCGTCACCCGGTGAATGCTCCCTGAGATATTGCTCGACAACGGGTTGCCAGGTCTGTGGCTCGTTCCAGTCGGGCATGGCTAGAAACGCTTGCTGGCACCTCAGCACCTGCTCATATGCCTCCGCAGTCACACGTGCCGTCTCCGACCACGTATAGCGCTTCAGGATGTATTCGCGGAACGCTTCGCGTCGGGCGACATCTCTGTCCTCCCACGCTGCCAGTACTGCTTCCCGCACCGAGTCGATGTCTGCGGGGTTACAGTAGTAAGCGAACTCGCCGAAATACTCCCGCTCTGCACCCTGGTTGCCCACCACGATAGCACAACCCGCCAGCGCAGCTTCCATGCTGGTTAAGCCGGGTGTTTCCGCCCACGAGGGCATCGCGTGCACTCGCGCAGCGGCATACGCGCTCGCCAGCAGGTCGGGAGCGAGTTCTCCCACAAAATGCACGTTCTTGCCCGCCCAGCGTTCGCAGAGCACGCCATATTCGGGGTCGGACACCTTGCCCGCGAGCACAATGGGAATATCCGTATCTCGCAACGCCCACATCAGCATCAACTGGTTCTTGAAGGGCTCGATCCGTGCCGCGCACAGCACAAAGTCGCGCAACCCGAAACGCTGCATGAAGGCATCGGGGGTCGCCTCAAGGAACCTCTCTGGACGGACAGCGTTGGGAACTACGTGCGCGGGCTTATCGCTCAGTCCAAAGTATCGGCGCAGACTGGACAGCTCCCACCGACAATTCGGCAAAAGCAACTGCGCACGTTCCACCACCTGTTGCTTGACGTACCGCACCTCTTCCGGCTCATCCAGCGACGCCGCATCCAGCCCCTGCACGTGCAGATTGCCCTGCTTCCACGCCCGCAATGCCCGTTCGACCTGCGCAGCGTCCTCCTGCCGGAACACCGCCGCGCCGACCGTCACCGGATAAAAAGCGGCGTTGTCGCGGAAGATGGTCGAGACCACGATGGGTTTCTCCGCGCGGTTCAGCTGGCCTACTTTATCTGCATGATAGAGGCTGAAGACGTGCATCAGGTTATACGGCTCATCGGATAGTCTTAGCGATAGGGAGACATCCGCCACGACCCCCTGCTGTCGCAGCGCAAGCAGGGTCTCGAACAGCTGCGTTTCGCCGCCGCCCAGCATGTGGAGCGCGTTCTGGTGAGTGAGCATCAATACCCTGCACCGCACTGGTTCTATGCGTTGCCCCTTCCACCCAAAGGCGAACAACCACGAGCACGTTGCTTCGGGGTCTATCAGATGCACCGTTGCGTGGAAAGCCTGTTCCAGCTCGGCGCGCCAAGCTTCGGAGTCTGCAGGGAACCGGGGCGTAGCGATGAAGAAGCTACCGCCTTCCCGCAGCCGAGCCACTGCCTCACTCCATCCCTCACCAAAGGCGATGAGGGCATCTGCCTGTTCGTTATCCGCGACTACCTGCCATTCCGGTGCAGACAGCGCAGGTCCGACAGGTCCAACCACAACCACACGTCCCCCCGATGAACGTTGCAGTCGCAGCCACAGCCGTTGCCACCAGTTGGGAGGGGGAGCAGATTTCTGCTCGTCGGTGGATAGTGCCAGTATCTGCGAGAGATTCCTCTGGACAACCTGCACCCTGCCCGCAGCCACGTCTGCTGCGAAGCGGAAAAACTCTTCTGCACTGGCAGGCAACAGGTCGTTCCCTTCCCATCCCTTACTCAGGAGTAACTCGGCATAGCGAATCTGGTCGGCGAGAGCACTCATTGCCGCGCAAGCGGAAAGCAGAAAACCGTGTGCACCGTCCTGATAGCCCTGAGTCTCGTCGTAATAAAAGCGGAAGGCGTAGGCCATTGCTGCGGCAAGCGTCTGCCACGAGCAGGGAGCGCGTTTATCTAACATCTGCTGCGCTGCACTCTGCGAATAGTAGTTCAGCTTGTGCATGTAGCGTTCCAAAGTGGGCATCGAGTGGTGTTCAATAGCACACTCCGGGTTGTCGGGCGGGAAGAGAGCGATCTTGCCGAAGACCTTTACCCCTTCGTGTGCCCCACCAAGCCACTGAAACCTGCCCTTGCGCAACAGCATCGGCGCTTTGTAGCCCGGATACCATTGACCGGCATACTGTATCCACTTTCCCAGGAAGTAGTTCTTATAGGTGAGTTTGACCGCAGCTACCTCATCGTCCAGCGCAGGCAACATCTCTGCCAGTGCCTCCACCAGCGCAGGGGGCACTCGCTCGTCGGCATCGACGTAGAAAACCCAATCATAACTGGCGTATTGTGCGCTCACGTTGCGGGCGGCGTCGAAGTCACGGATGAGAGGATGGGTATATACCTTGTCGGTGTATCGTCGGGCGATTTCCACCGTGCGGTCGGTGCTTTCCATGTCCATCACGATAATCTCGCCCGCCCAGTCCTTCAGGCACTCGATGCACTGCTCGATGTTGTGTTCCTCGTTGCGCGTATGCACGATAACGCTGACTGGCAACCGTTGCTCCAAGGCTTTGCCCTCCTCCCGCGGCTGCTCCCACACGGTCGGCTCCGGCAGCGAAATGGTAGCTTGCCGCCCACGGTAGCCGCGACAGACTGCCACAAAAATCTCATGGTCGTCACGCGCGTCCCCTGCGATGTCGAACTCCATTGTCGTATGAGGCAGTCCCTTCGAGCGCAACTGACCATACACCTGCACGTCTTCAAACTGGCTGTTTAGCAGGCGGGAGAAGTCCTCCAGCGTCATCAGCGACACATGATAGGGGTCGGGATAGTGAATATAGACGTTTTTGTTCGGAGTGGATAGGATGACCGCGCCGTCTGGTTTGAGAACGCGTGCGATCTCGGCAAAAAAAGCCTGCATCTGTTCTACCGGTACATGCTCAATGACTTCGAAGCTCACCACCGAGTGAAAGGAGCCGTCCGCAAAGGGCAACCCCTGTGTCTCAGTGATGGGCGTGATATGTACGCGCTGTATCCTTGCGTGGGGATAGGTCTCTTCTCCATACCGCAGAGGATGTTCGTCCACGTCAGCGGCGACTACTCGTGCCGCGCTCCGCGCCAGTATCTTTGCTCCATAACCCACCCCGCAGCCTAAATCCAGCACGTGCATTCCCTGCACCCGTTCCGCAGCGAACAGGTAACGTTTGGCACTGTGGATATACAGTTCGTTCCAGGCGAAGCCTGGTGCCACCCGATTCTCTCCGCCACCATTTAGCGGAGGCACGTCATCTGGCACAGGAAAGTCGGCATTCAGGATAAGCCCATTCGCCGCATTCGGGTCCGCCTGCGCTGCCTGCAACGCGCTGATAAAGGCTCGGGTGACCAGCTGTTGCCATCCCTCGTCGAGGCACTGGAACGGCGTGGGGAAATCCAGGTGCAGGTTTCCGTCACGGATATTGACGGCGATAAACTGCCAGATCATTCGGCGTTTCAGCTGCCGGTGATACAGAAATACATCCGCTGTGTACAACGCCTGCCGGTCACGCTCCAGACGTATCCGCTGAATAACGGCGCCGTCGGCACCAGCAGCAATGAACTCCTGAATATCGCGTGCCGAATACGGGATAAAACAATCCCATGAAGTGGTGGGCATTGGCTGATCTCCTGATATCCTGAATCTTCCCCACGCCGGCTTGCTGGCTAGGCAGCAGCACGTGCTGAGGTGCTATCGCGGTAACTCTGCGCCAGTACTCGCCGCGCCCCAGCGATGCTGTACATCTCCTGCTTCAGCAGACGTTTAATCTCCAGAATCAACGTCACGTCGTCTGCCGAATAACGGCGTTGCTTGCCGCCGGTGCGCCTGGGCTTGAGGAACTCGCTGAACTCCTTCTCCCAGTAGCGCAGAGTGTGCACTTCCACTCCGGTAAGCGCGCTGACCGCGCCAATAGACATGTACCCTCCGTTGTACAATGGCGACCGTCGCATCGTTCTCCTCCATGAGAATGATGTTCCCTCGCAATCCTGCGAGGTGGTACCTTCCACGCAGATTATCGGCAGGCGCCCCCGTAGTCTGTAGTGCTCTGTAAGGTTTTGACGGAACGCGTACCGGCGTGATATACTGAGAGAGCACACTGCATCTTGGTACAGGAGGGGACACAGCGTGCGCAGAATCGGGTTTGCTTTTTGCTTCTGGTTGCTGCTGAGCACACTATCCCGGGCACAAACCGGGCATCAGACACCGCTGCCACCTTCGCCCGCTCAGCTGTCCACTGTGGAGCAAAAACGCGATAAAGATGCCCTTGCGGATGCGACGGGCAACAACGCTCGCGCCATGTCTACAGAGACACGCCCGCAACCGACAACGCAGCTGGAAAGGTTCGGCTACAGCTACTTCAAGCAGGCGCGAGAGGCAATCACCTTGCGCCGGCTCTACTTCCAGATGTTGCTGCAGGGGACACTGCAACGCAGCAATATTCCGCTTACATTACCGGTCACATCTCAGGGAGAAGCAGAAGCGGCTCCTGCCGCGCCGCCAGAAGCAACACACAAACAGGAATCCCCTCCACCTACCGGCGCGGTACAGAAAGCCACTCCTGTGACCAAAGAGACGTCGAAGCAGGAAACCGTTCCAGTTACTCCACCTGTACCGAGCCGTACTGAGGTGCCGACCACATCAGAAAGCGTACCACAGTTGCTGTTTCCGCCGGTGTACTACCCGCCGTCTGGAACACCGCAGGCACCAGGCACCCCCTTTGTGCTGCCTCCTGCAGATGCGCTAAGGAACTTCGTTGGCCCCGACGCGATGCTATGGATGAACGTGCTGATGCCTGCGCCGGAACGCTACCAGCTGGGACCCGGTGACCTGCTTACCCTGCGCTACTGGAGCGAGACACTGGAACCACGAGAGGCGACCGTGCGGATCGACCCACAAGGAGCACTCAACCTGCCGATGGGTGGCAGAATCATCGCGCGGGGACAGACCCTGCCTCAGTTGGAGGAGACAATACGTAAGGCTCTGTCGCGTGTCATTCGCAATGTAGAGGTGACGCTGACACTGCGTGAGCTGCGCACGATGACGATTATCATCGCTGGCGAAGCGTATGCACCTGGGAGCTACCAGGTGCCCGCTGTGGCTACTCTGTTCAACGCACTGTACGCCTGCGGCGGACCCAGCGACAACGGCTCGCTGAGGCGCATCCAGCTGAAGCGCACCGATGGTTCGGTGCATACCTTTGACTTCTACCGCTTCCTGCTGCACGGCGACGGCAGCCAGGATGTTCCTCTGCAGCCGGGAGACGTCATCTTTATCCCGCCGGTGGAAATGCAGGTGAGCATATCCGGCGAGGTACATCGCCCGGCGATATACGAGCTGCTGCCAACGGAGCGATTGCGCGATGCTATTGCCTTCGCAGGTGGCGTGAAGCCTTCCGGTGTAGCACAGCGGGTGGCTGTAACCTCCGTTCGCCCGGGTGAGGCACGCCAGCTCATTGACGCCAACCTGCTGGCATCAGACGAAGCGAACAACCCGCCGCTCTACGATGGCGACACCGTAGAGGTCTACAGCATCCGCCCTGTTTTCGCCAACATCGTCACCATCGAGGGAGCAGTAGACCAACCGGGCAACTACGCGCTGACCCCAGGCATGACAGTAGCAGACCTCGTGGAGCGGGCGCGAGGGCTCTTGGAAGATGCCTACGTTGACCGCGCCGACCTGTTCCGTACCAATCCGGACAACACCCAAACGCTGATACCCGTGCGTCTGGCACAGGCATTGCAGAGAGACCCGCAGGCAGACGTCCCCCTGCAGCGACGCGATAAGCTTGTGGTATATGCTCTAAAAGACGTGGAGTGGATGGGAGACCGTCGCGTGCAGGTTCGAGGGGCGGTACAGAAGCAAGGCGTATACTATCGCGCCGACAACATGCACGTGCAGGACCTGCTGCTGCAGGCGGGAGGGGTACTGCCCAATGCCTACGTCGAGCGCGCCTTCCTGCAACGGCGCAACCCCGATGGCAGTTACGGTCCGCTGCTCGCCATCGACCTGCGCAAGGCAATGCTGAACGACCCCGAACACAACGTACTCCTGCAAGACCGTGACATGCTGATGGTCTATACCCGCGAACAGGCTCAGTTCACGCCCGAAAACGTGGTCACCATCGACGGCGCGGTGCAATCGCCGGGCGCCTATCCCCGTGCGGAGAACATGCGCCTGGCTGACCTGATCCGCCTGGCAGGAGGTCCCCTACCTGAAGCCGCCGAGCGGGTGGAGATTGCCAAAGCGAGGAAACCGATCGGCACGCCGCCTTTGGAGGTTGACCTGAATCAGGCTTTGTCTGGTATGGAATCCAGCAACCCATTGCTGGAGGACGGTGATGTAGTGACAGTGCCGGCAAGGGGTGATTTCCGTCTGAAACCGCTGACGGTTTACCTGCGCGGTGCGGTGAAAGAGCCCGGACCGTATACCTTGCGTGCGCCCACCGAACGCCTCAGCGACATCGTGAGGCGGGCAGGCGGTCTGCTTGAATCCGCATATCCCCAGGCAGCTCGCCTGATGCGCCGCCCCGACCAGGTAATCAGCGAACTGCAAAAGACACTGACGGGGCGCATCCTGCAGGTACTGCAGGTCGTGAACGAGGAAGAGTACCGGCGTGCGCTGGCGCGGTCAGACGTGGAACGTGTGCGGTTCGCAGCCGAACTGGCGCAACCGCCAATCCCAACCAGTGCGTCTGCTCTGCTCGGACAGACTGCACCAACCGCTCCTGCACCCGAGAAGGTTGCCGAAGCTGCGACGCTGCTGACACGTGACCTGGTGTCGCAGGCACGCCCTCTGAAGGAAGAAGACCTGCTCCCTGCGGGTAACGTGCGTGTCGACCTTGCCACTGCTCTGCAAAAGCCCGGCAGCGAGGCGGATGTGGAGGTGCGCGACGGAGACATCATCTACATTCCCGAAAAGCCCACTACCGTAGCGGTTACGGGAGCGGTGGTCGTGCCCTCTGCGGTGCTTTACACGCCAAACAAGAGTGTCTCCTACTACGTGGAGTATGCGGGTGGATTTACCTCCGATGCCGCACGAGACAGGATACTGGTTATCCGGGCGACGGGAGAGGTGCTGCCCGCGCAAAAGGTACGCAGCGTGGGGTTAGGGGACATTATCTTCGTGCCGACAAAGGTCATGGCAGAGCGACTGCGCGACCGACAGGCGGAGATCGACGCAGTGATACGCTCTATCACCACAGGTGCGATTGCTTTCCGCCTGATCGAAACCCTGATCAGATAGGTCTCGTGTGCTTCCAGTCGCGCGGGTGGCACAGGGAGTGGTCCAGGTCGTTGCGAGGGTAGCACCACCCATGCTCTTTCGCAACGCACTTTACGCGAAGTTCGTGTCATCCGAAAGCCCAATGGCGATAGGTGCTGACCAGCACCCAAATCAGCAACACAGTCAATCCGCTGTATACCACGAGTAATGTCCATGGGCTGAGAGTGAACAAAGGGCTGCTGTCGGCGTAGCCGCCGGGAGCGTAATTGTTCATGATGGGTTCAATCACCGCGAAGGGGTTCACCGCTAACCAGAAGGTGGCTTCACGGCTCCCAACACCGGGGAAGATGAGGCTGGTCAGTCCCCACAGGATGAGCGTACCGAATACCCACACGCCGGCAAACAGATACGCCAGTGCGGTAGCGGTCACCGTCTTTCGGCTGAAACAGGATGCCGCCAGCGCTGCTGTGCTGTAAAACAATAGGGTCACCACCACGCACAGTGTCCCTAGCAGCGCTGACACTACGAAACGTGGCTCGATGGCAACACACAGCACCACCATGGGCGCGCCCAGCAGAAGGAGCAGAAACAGAGGTATCGTCCTGCCCAGCAGCTTGCCCAGCACCACTTCATGTGGTCGCAGCAGGGTGATGGTCAGCAGGTCCCAGGTCCGCTGTTCGCGCTCGCGTGAAACAGCATTGGCAGTGGCAGCGGGAGCACCTCCCACCACCAGCAAGGTCTCAATGACCAGGGTGAGAGTGAGCAGGTCACGGAAATCCCTGGTGTTGCGTACGCTTTGCAACGCCGCCCAGTAGAGCAACGCCACTGCCAGGAGGAACACCACGCCTGCCACCGCAAACAGCGCACGGTTCGGCGACGATGGACGCAGGCGATACAGCAGCTCTCGGCGGAGCAGTGGGTTCTCCCGCCAGTCCATCACGGCTTGTCCCCCTCTACCTCGAAGTAGACTGCCAGCACCGTCACCTGTTGACTGGAGGAAGACGGCAAAGGTGAAGCCTCCACCACTGGCGGTGCATCCTGTACCTCAGCCACCAGTAGCCCCCGAGAGAGGTCACGGCGTGGCGGGCTCATCACGGCATCAGGTGCCAGTCGCTGGGAACCGGCCTCTCGGCTCAGGCGAATACCTGCAAGGCTCAACCAGTTTTGCATCGCCTGCCTGCGCCATCCCTGCCCGCCAGGTGCATCGGCAGGCTGTGGCTGCGGGTAGCCGGGGAGCGGCGGTGGCGAAACGACAAACCGAGTAAACGTTCCGGAAGCCTCGGCCACGCTGATGCTGCTTCGCTCGCCCGGTCGGCACGATGCTGTGGTGACATAATAGCCATCAGGAAATACCACGCGGATGTTCCGAAGCGTGTAGGGAGTGTTGTTATGTACCCTGATAACGAGCTCGTCCTTACCCTGTCGGACGGTGGAGAGGTTCACACTGCCCATCAGGTTCATGGTACCGCTCAGGTGGAATGTTCGCGCCGACCACAGCGGTATCGGCACGTCACGCAGTTCCGCCGGCGTCTCCTGTGGAATCTCTGCCACGCGCCGGGATTGCAGGTCGCTTGGAGAGTTTTCCAGCAGGATGCCATCGATCCCCGCCCGCAGGCGGTAGCGTTGTGTGCGTGCGCTATACAGCACCCAGTCGCTTTCCACTATCGCCTGCGGCGAACCGGAGGTGGTGTACCATGCTGTCCAGTGGCGCATCTGGTGCGTGCCCACCTGCACCCGGGCCGCCATCAGGTATCCCCCCACAGATGTTAGCACCGCCAGCATTGGTAAGGTGAACCACGAGAGGTGAAGTCTGTCCAGCCTGCGCAGCACCATGTAGTTCAGTGGTATGAGTACCAGGATGTATACGCCCAGATAGGCAATCAACCAGTTCAGCGGCACGGGCTTTGCGGCAACGGCGTTCACCATCGCCTGCACGAACTGCGAATACAGCCCTTTTTGCTCCCAGAAGGGTCCTGCCCAGCGCTCACTTTCCGGAAATACCGCTAACGGGGGAACAAAACGGCGAACGTGCAGGCTCAGCAGTTTTCTCCACAAAGCGTGAGACTCGTTACCGCCGTTGAGGGGAGGCTGATTCGGGTCAAACGCCAGAAAAACCACCTGCCCCAGCGCTTTGGGTGCAACAACCACCAGCGGTATCTCACGATACCGCAGAATCACTTTTGCGTCACCGAGCGGGCGCGAGCGAACAACAGGCAATGCGTCCGCAGTTGTGCGCAGCGACGGTATCCAGTCCGCCAATCCCCCTGCCGGTACGCTGGACAGCCCCAGCGGCTCCACGGGAAGCAATCCCGACGGCTTCAGCGATTGCAGGCGGTTAATGTCCACACCGTGCACCACCAGCAGCCCACCTGCTAACACGTATTCTTTCAACGCCTGCTGCTGTCGCTCGGTGAGGGTATCCCAAGCGCGGTCATCCAGCGATACCGCTGCCACGCCGCGGTATGCAAGGGCACTGTCCGGCGGCAAGCTGTTGCGCGTCCTCCCGATAAAAAGGCGGCGGTTGTCCGCACCGGTTTGCGGGAATAGAGGAGGAGGCGGCTGGGGACGTGACGTGTCGGCAGGTAGTAGTCTCCCTCCCATGCTTACCACGCCCAGTGACCGCTGCGGCAGGTATGTCAGCGCGGAGTTATCCGTACCCAACCCCACCAGCAGGGGATACCACTGTGCCATCTTCGCGGATACTGGCTTACTGGCTGCCAGCAGTCGCCCACGCAGAAAAAGACGGGCGGTTATCTCGTAAGGCTCATCCGGAGTACACAATAAAACACCCACCGCCTGTGACACCGCATCTCCCGCGAGGGTAACCGCTTTTCGGGCGGTGGAGGAACCCTTCCAGGAGGTGGCGGTTACCTGCACCTCATAGACGGCAGGTGTCGAGCTGGCACGCCTGCCCTGAATCCACACGGTGACGGGGTAGCACCCCTCGCCGGGGCACACCCCGTCGAAGCCCGGCACGACATCCAGCACCAGCGGCTGCGCCCGTGCGGAGGTTATCCAAATTACGCTCCACAGCAGCAGACACCACATCGCGCGCCGGGTAGGCATTGGGGAAATCTCCTAGCGTACTGCGCTTTCTATTTCCTCTTCGGCGATGTCGAAGTTGGCGTACACCTGCTGCACGTCATCCAGTTCGTCCAGCATGTCCATCAGACGCAGAACCTGCTGTGCCTCTTTGCCCTCCACATGCACCGTGGTGGTGGGTAACATGGTAATCTCCGCGTTTTCGACGGGCAGTCCGGCTTTTTCTATCGCCTCACGCACGCGATGCAGGTCTTCGGGCTCGGTGTAGACCTCATAGAACTCTTCCTCGGTGCTCATATCGTCCGCACCCGCGTCCAGCGCAGCTGCCAGCACCGTATCCTCGTCGCCTGCCTCCCTGGGAATGCGGATGAGTCCTCGCGGTTTGAACATCCAGCTGACACAGCCCGACTCGCCGAGACTGCCACCGCACTTCGAGAAGGCAGCGCGCACATCAGAAACGGTGCGGTTGCGGTTGTCGGTCAGGCACTCGACCATGACTGCCACTCCGCCAGGCGCATAGCCTTCGTACACCACCTCTTCGTAGGCGGCACCGGCAATTTCGCCTGTACCACGCTGGATGGCACGCTTGATGTTCTCCTGAGGCATGTGGGCATCGCGCGCCTTCTGAATCGCCATGCGCAGGCGCGGGTTGGCATCGGGGTTTCCGCCCCCCTCTCGCGCTGCCACAATAATCTCTCGCGCCAGTCGGGTGAACAGTTTACCTCGCTCCGCATCCTGCTTGCCCTTGCGCAGGCGGATGTTGTGCCATTTCGAATGCCCTGCCATGTAACCTGTACACCTCCTTCCTTCACCGCCCGAATTATATCATGTAACGGTTGACCTTGACAATCACGCAAGGACATGTTAAAATTACATTGATTTATCAACAAAGTCAGGAATCGGGCGATGCCACTTTTTAGCGCAAAGATCGAATACGCTCTGCGCGGCATCCTTTACCTGGCACAGCAACCGGTCGGTTTGCCCGTGCAGAGCCATGAAATTGCTGCCGCGGAGCATATTCCAGGTCCCTACCTTGACCAGATTCTGGCGGTCTTGAAACGGGAGGGAGTGGTGCGCAGTCTGCGCGGTGTCGGAGGCGGTTATGAGCTGGCAAAGCCTCCCTCGCAAATCACGGTGGGCGACATTGTGCGCGCCTTCTCCGGAAACAGAACCTTCGAACCGTCGGAAGCCCTTGTGAGGGACAGCATCAGCACCACCACCATCCAGTGCATCCGCAACTTCCAGCGGCGCACCGCCGAGGCGATATGGCGGCTACTGGATTCGACTACCATCCAGAACCTGCTGGAGCAAAAACAGCTACTGGACCAGGCGCAAAGTATCGCACCATACCTGTAGAAGGGAGTTTCCTCCATGCGCATTGCAGAAGATGTGACCAAACTGATTGGCAATACTCCGCTGGTGCGCTTGAATCGCGTTACCGACGGGGCAAAAGCAACGGTTGCTGCCAAGCTGGAGTATTTCAATCCCCTCTCCAGCGTGAAGGACCGCATCGGCGTCGCGATGATCGAAGCCGCCGAGCGAGAAGGACGCATCAAGCCCGACACCATCATCATCGAGCCCACCTCGGGCAACACGGGCATCGCGCTGGCGTTCGTGTGCGCCGCGAAGGGTTACAGATGCATGTTGGTCATGCCGGAGACGATGTCGGTGGAGCGACGGAGCCTGCTGCGTGCTTTGGGAGCCAAGCTGGTATTGACACCCGGCGCCGAAGGTATGCCCGGCGCAATCCGCAAGGCAGAGGAGATTATCGCCACCGACCCCGACCGCTACTTCATGCCCCAGCAGTTCAAGAACCCTGCTAACCCCGATATCCATCGGCGCACCACCGCAGAGGAAATCTGGCGCGACACCGATGGACAGGTAGACATTCTGGTAGCAGGGGTTGGCACAGGAGGCACCATCACCGGTGTCGCGGAGGTCATCAAAGCGCGAAAGCCCTCGTTCAAAGCCATTGCCGTGGAGCCTGCTGCATCGGCGGTGCTGTCTGGCAAGCCGCGCGGACCGCATCCCATTCAGGGTATTGGGGCGGGGTTCATCCCGGACATCCTGCGGGTAGACCTCATCGACGAAATCATCCCCGTAGAAAACGAAGACGCCTTCGCCATGACGCGCCGGCTGGCGCGGGAGGAGGGCATTTTTGCGGGCATCTCGTCGGGCGCAGCGGTGCACGCTGCCGTGCAGGTCGCAAAACGCCCGGAAAACGAGGGCAAACTGATTGTGGTCATCGTGCCCAGCACGGGCGAGCGTTACCTCTCCACACCGGTCTATGCAGATCTGCCTGAGCGCGACGACTGGTAAGCACGTCCATTTCCCCCACAGGGCGGAGGGTTCATCTCCGCCCTTCCCACGTGAACTTTTGCCCGCGCGAATCGTCATAGAATATGCAAGCGGAACCGCAAGGGGGGGCTTCTCTTGGAGAGGGCGATGCGTTTGAGCGACGTCGATGCGGTGCTGGTGGCGCGGTGCAAAGGTAACGACCTGACCGCCTTCGACGAAATCGTCGAACGGTACCAGCACAAAATCTACGGCTACGTGAAGCGGCTGGTCGGTAACGAGACGGACGCGGAGGACATCACTCAGGAGGTGTTCCTGAAGGCGCTGAACTCGCTGCACCGCTTCCGTGAGGAAAGCAGCCTGCAGACGTGGCTGTTCCGCATCGCCACCAATCTTTGCCGCGATGCACACCGCCGCCGCCAGCGCGAAAAAGGGTGGTTATCCCTGTGGCGGCAGGCGGATGAGCAGAGCGAGACGGAGGAAGGAGGCATCGTAGACCCTCCAGATGACAGGTTCAATCCGGAGAAGCTTCTGCTACGTGAAGAGTTGGGCGCGATGTTGAGCGAGGCGATGGAGCAGCTGCCGCTGGCAATGCGCGAGGTATTGATCCTGCACGATGTGGAACAAATGCCGTATGAAGAGATTGCGCAGGCATTGGGCGTTCCCCTCGGCACGGTAAAGTCGCGTCTGTTCCATGCCCGCGCCCGCCTGCGCGAATCACTGGCGAACTATGTGTACGGAGTTTGAATGATGAAAGCCTGTCGGGAATGGGAACAGTTCATCGTGGAATATGTGGACGGCGTGATCGAGGAGCAACCGCGCCGGTCGCTGGAAGCTCATCTTGCCTCCTGCAAGGCGTGCGCGGAGGCTGTCAAGGTGCAACGGTGGGCGAAGCAGGTGGTGGGGCAGCTGGAGCACGAACACGTCCCGGATTATCTATCACGCCGTATCCGGCATCATGCACGAGGCTCTCTGCGTCGCCAGGGAGCAATACGTCTTCTGGCGCGTGCCTCCTTTGCAACGGTAGTAGCGGCGAGCCTATTGCTGGCATTCTGGTGGGGGAGCCTTCGCCCTGAAAGGGTGTCTGCCGTTCCTGTAGAGGAACCCACCGTCGCCCAGGCGATTGTGCAGGAGTACGTAGGCGCGATGAGCAACGACGGTTTCACCGACCCGTCACTGCAGTTGCTCGCCCGCGAAGCACAATGGAAAACACTGCGTCTGGAGCCGACGACACAATGAAAAGGCTTCTGATGGTCATAACCGTGTTGTCGCTGGCATGGTGTGCGTCTGCACAGGGGCAAACGCCCGTGCAATGGCTGGAACGCGTGGAGCGCGCGGAGCGCACGGTGTCTCTGGAAGGGGTACGGGTCACGCAGTTCTTCCTGCCGACGCCGACGCCCCCTGTTGAGGAGCATATCGTGCGTTCCGGCGTGCGTTATCGGGTGGAATATCTGCGCCCTCTGGGGCGTCGTGGCGAAGTTCTCATTGACGACGGAGTGCAACGGTTTCACTTCTTGCCTCGCCATAAGAAGGTAGACGTGTACCCTTCGGAGCAACCGCTGATGCTGCGCCGGCGGCAGGAGATGGTCCAACGGCTGCGCTGGGGAGAGCTGGTGCTGGAGACAAAGGACGCAGAACCGGTTGCCGGACGCAAGACGGTGCTTCTGGCGATGAAAAGCGCACAGGGCAAGCCACTGCGGCGATGGTGGATTGACCGGGAGTATGGGGTGATTCTGCGCATGGAGGAGTTGACCCCTCGCGGCGAGGTGCGGATGCGCACGGAGTACGTCCGCCTGACCATCCCCGCCGACGTCCGTCCCGACCGCTTTGCGCCCCGCTTCCCCGCGCAGGTACAGCAGCGAAACATCCTGCCTCCCACGAGGGTGTTCGCCAGTGTGGACGAGGCACAGCCGCTGGTACCCTTCCCCATCCGTCAGCCAAGAGAACTGCCCAGCGGTTATCGCCTGACGGAGGTGCGCCTGCGACTGATTCGGATGCGACCTCTGGTCAGCCTGCACTACAGCGACGGGGTCTCCTCGATGGCGCTGTTCCAAACGCGGTTGCCCTTGCGCGACGACATGCCGCTACTGCGGTCGCTGTCGCCACTCGATGCGCGGGTGCAGAAATGGCGGGACGGGGACGTGACGCTGGTGCTCATCGGCAATGCCCCACCCGAAGTCTTTCAGCAGATACGCACAGCGATAAAGTAGTCTCTTAGAGAGTGTTTCCAAAACCGCTTTAAGGTCTACCCCAGCGACTGAAGGATGTTGGCAACGCAGGCACAAAAGCCGGCGCGGCAGGTTTGTAGCCTCCGCAGGAGGCTTGGTGGGGGCCGCAAATCATGCTCGCCGAGAAAACCTGTTTGTCCAACACCCTCTTCGCCTAAGGAATGCAATAACTGTAGCGCTAAAGTAGTTTGAGAAACTCATCCACGCTCAAACCCGTCTGGCGAATTATCGCCCGCAATAGCCCTTTGGCAAGTTCATCATGGTCGGGAACGACAACCTGAGCAAAAGGTTCGTCACGGCGCAGGATGATGTGACTGCCCTCGCGCCGTTTGACGTAGAAGCCAGCCTTCGATAAAGCCTTGACGCACTGGCGTCCTGATATACGGGGAAGGTAACTCATACCGCTACGACTATCGCCTCGAAGCGTTCTTCGGGAACCGGCAGGTTATCCTCCTCGAGTGCCGCGATATAACCTTTTATCGCTTCGCGGATGTTTTGTAGGGCCTCGGCTTTTGTTCTACCTTGCGTCGCACATCCGGGCAGGCTCGGACACTCGGCAATCCAGAAACCATCCTCGTCTTGATAAAGCAGTACCTGGCGCATGGTCTCCACCCCCTCCTGAATTGTACCGCATCTGCGCGCCGTCGCGTCCAGACGATGACTGGCGTTTGCACAAAACACTCAAGCCTGTTGCGGTACCTCCGTCGCCTGTTGCAGGGTAGCTTTCAGTCCGAGGCGCACGCCCACAATGCCCAGCGCGAAGGCAACCCCACCACCGAGCAGCCAGTCCACCTGCCACAACAGCAGTCCACCCAGCGCGAACAGACCGCCATAAATCATCAGCACTCCACCGAACCACCCGAACAGCCATCGCCAGCCCATGCGCGTGCCCTCCACACCCGCTTCCCGCGCGATGTCTCCCCACCAGCCGGGCGGACGTACACGCCGATAGAACTCCACCAGCCTCTCGCGCGACACGGGTTCGGTGAGGAAGGTAATCACCAGCCACGCCACCTGTGTGGTGCCCACAATAATCATCAGCCGATAGGGAAAGCCGGCGGTTTCGATGAGCATGTCAAACGGGGATACCTTCATCCAGCCCATGGCGTACATCACCGAGTTGACCGCGAGCGCGGTGAGCATCGCGCCCAGCTCGCTCCACGCGCTGACTCGCCACCACAGCCAGCGCAGCACCGACACCGTGCCGATGCCCGCGTTCAACCCCGCCAGCAGCATCCACGCCTTGCTGATGTCCTCGGTAATCAGCGACACACCCACCCCCAGGGCAAGGATGAATGCGGTGGTAATCCTGCCAACCAGCACATAGTGTCTGTCGGGAGCTTCTTTGCGGATGTAGGCGCGGTAGAAGTCGTTCGTCAGATAGCTCGCCGCCCAGTTCATCTGCGTATCCATGGTACTCATAAACGCCGCCAGCAACGACGCCACCATGATGCCCAGCGCGCCGGCGGGTAACAATCTACCCATCAGCATGGGATACGCCGCCTCATCGCCGCCCAGTTTTGCGGGAATAGCCTCCGGGATGAGAATCAGCGACGCCAGCCCGACCAGCAGCCACCACCACGGACGGATGACGTAATGCGCGAAGGCAAACCACAGGAAAGCCAACGTGGCATGGCGTTCGTCGCGCGTCGAGAGGATGCGCTGCGCAATATACCCCTCCCCATCGGGACGCCCGACCGACCACCACTGCAGCAACACATAAGTGAGGAACGCAATCCAGAGGTCGCGCATCTCCGGCGTCGGGATGATAGCCAGCCTTTCCAGAAGACCGCGCTCCGCCAGCTGATTCACCAACCCGGTGCTACCTCCCGCCGCGCTGAGTGCGGCGATGCCCAGCCATACTGCCCCCGTGACTGCCAGAACAAACTGCAGCAGGTCGGTCATCACCACGCCCCACAGACCCGCGCTGAGGGTGTAGACGAAGGTGATGACAATCAGCACACCCAGAGTCTCCCACGGCTCCCAGCCAAAGGTCGCCCGGACGATTTTGGACGCGCCCAGAATAACCCACCCCATCACAATAGAGTTATAAACGAGAGAAGAGTACAGGACGCGGAAGCCACGCAGGAGGTCCGCCGCTCTGCCGTCATAGCGAATGCGGATGAATTCGAGGTCGGTCAGCACACCGCATCGTCGCCACAAAGGCGCGAAAAGGAACGTCCCCAGCATATTCGCAAACACGCCGTTCCACCAGAACCAGTTCCCTGCCACGCCCTGCTTACGAACCAGTCCGGAAACCGCCAGCGGCGTGTCCGCGGCGAAGGTAGTGGCAACCATGCTCGTTCCTGCCACCCACCAGGGCAGGTTACGCCCAGCAGCAAAGTACTCCGCCATGCTCTTCGAGGCACGCCTTCCCAGCAGCGCACCCACTACCAGCGCGAACACCAGATACGCCACGATAATGGCGTAGTCCACAGTGGTAACGTGTACTGTTGGTTCCATCGCCCTTTCTCTGACCGGGTTTTTCTGTGCATAAGTGATTTTGCGACACACTCTGAAATCCCTGCTACGGTTGAAGGGGGTTCGCCCCGTTTCCTGGGAGGACGAACCTCCCGGTGAGCTGAAAAAAGAGGCTCAACGGTTCGGCAAGAGCCTCGTCCTGCAGGCGGTCTCTGGCGGATTTACCGGACACCCCCGTGCCCTCTTGCCTTCCGCGTGTCACCGTGCTATACTTTTGAACGGATGCGCCCGGGTGGCGGAATCGGTAGACGCACGGGACTTAAAATCCCGGGCCGTAAGGCGTGCGGGTTCGAGTCCCGCCCCGGGCACGTGGTGCCGGCGAATACGTTTGCGAGGAGGAGCCATGCCACAACCTGAAGCTCGAGATGCTGTTATTATGGAACCACCCGTGAAAACAACAAGTCCTCTCGTCGAGGTGGAACAGTTACTGGAGCGCGCCGCGCAGATGGAACAATGTCTTCCCCAGCAGGAGGTACAACCGCAGATGCTACGTTCCGAACAGTTTGATGTGGACGTAACCGTTATCGGCGCAGGACCAGGCGGATACGTGGGAGCCATTCGCGCCGCGCAGCTCGGGGGGCGTGTGGTTTGTGTGGAGAAAGAGTATCTGGGCGGGTGTTGTCTGAACTGGGGATGCATCCCCACGAAGGCAATGATTGCCGGGGTGGAACGCTACCAACAGGTGAAACACGCGGAGATGTTTGGCATCCGGGTCGGTGAGGTAAGTATCGATTTCGGCGGGCTGATGGCACACAAAGACAAGGTGGTTTCTACCCTGCGCAACGGCATCGCCAGCCTCTTCAAAAAGAACGGTGTGCGCCACATCGTGGGAACCGGACGTATTGCAGGACATCACACGGTAGAGGTAGTGAAATCGGACGGCTCCACCGAAACCATCCGTACCCGTGCGATTGTGATTGCCACCGGTTCCGCGCCGGTACGCCTGCCAATAACCGGATTGGAAGGCGACGGCATCTGGACCAGCGACGACGCGGTGTCGGCGAAAGAGGTCCCACCCCGTATGGTCATTATCGGGGCAGGGGCAATCGGCTGTGAGTTCGGCTACATCTACAACGGGCTTGGGAGCAAGGTGACGGTGGTGGAGATTATGCCCCAGATACTGCCCCACGAGGATGCCGACATCGCCGCCGAGCTGCAGCGCAGCCTCACGCGCCAGGGCATTCGCTTCCTGTTGAACTCGCGCGTCACCGAGGTCAAGCACAGTAAAAACGGCGTCAAGCAGGTGGTGGTGCAGACCGAAAAGGGCGAGGAGGTCATCGAGTGCGAGGTCGTGCTGGTTGCTGTCGGACGGCGTGCAGTGCTGGACGGACTGGGGCTGGAAACGGTGAACATCAAGACGCACGAGAAAGGCATTGCCGTAAACGATAAGATGGAGACCAACGTGCCGGACATCTACGCCATCGGTGACGTGACAGGGCGTATCCAGCTGGCGCATGTGGCGTCGATGGAGGGCATTGTGGCGGCAAGCAATGCAATGGGGCAGGAGCGACGCATGAACTACCGCGCAGTGCCCAGCTGCGTGTACACGGTGCCGGAAGTGGCTTCGGTCGGGCTGACCGAGCAGCGAGCTCGTGAGCAGGGATACGACGTGCGCGTGGGTAAATATGCGTTCCGCGGACTGGGCAAGGCGATGGCGATGGGCGAACGAGAAGGTCTGGTGAAGGTGGTAGCGGAAGCCCGCTATGGGGAGATTCTGGGTATACATATCGTGGGCCCCCACGCTACCGACCTCATCGGCGAGCCGGTAACCGCCATCCAGCTGGAGAGTACCATTGAGGAGATGACCCACACCATTCATGCCCATCCGACCCTGACCGAAGCCCTTCTGGAGGCTTACGAAGACACCGAGAGGATGGCTATTCACAAGTGAGTGATATGGAAGGAGAGGAAGGCAAGCAAACTCCGGTACGCCGCGCACTGGTGGTGGGATTGCGTCTGCCACCCGATGTGATGGATCGCGCGGAATATATCGCTGCGCTGTCAGGGGCATCGCTCAAGGGGATGTTCCGCCGGTGGATCAGCCACGAGCTGCAACGCGACCCCCGCTGGAGCTCTGGGGTGATCGAGTGGAACGAGGCGAACGCGCGACGCGCACCTGCCTGCGCGGCGGTTTATCGTTTCCGCGATGCGCAGTATCAGGTGCTGTACGTCGGGTTTGAACCGCAGAACCTGCAACAGCGGTTGCTGGAACACTGGCGAAACCAGGACATTCCCGATGCTCGCTACGTGAGCTACCTGCCGGTGACCAGCCTCGCCAAAGGCAAAGAGGTACAACAGCGCCTCATCGCGCGAACGAAACCTCTGTATCAGACACCAGAAGGCAAAGAAGACCGACCGGAAGAAGAGTCCGACGAGGAATAGTAAACTGCTGACTTCCGTTTGAACTTTGTGGCTGCCGGCTTCAGCCTGCGCAAGGTTCAACACACATTGTAGTTAACGCACCCTATAGGGTGCGGCTACATGGGCTGACCAAAATACGCTGCGACGTCTTTCAGAACAGACGGACAGATGTGAGGTGTGCCGTGAGACGTATGCATCTATTGCTTGTGTTCAGTGCGCTCGTGCTGTTCAGCGCGTGCGCAAAGAAGCCATCCGCGCCCACGTCGGGTGAGGCTCCGGTGGGGGAGAAGAAAAAGTTGCGCGCGGCGATGGTCACCGACATCGCCGGTATCGGAGACCGTTCGTTCAACGAATCGGCGTGGCGTGGTTTACAGCGGGCGCAGAAGGATCTGGGTGCCGAAGTGCGTTTTCTGGAATCCGCCAAACTGCCCGACTATGAGCAAAACCTGCGCTTGCTGGCACAGCAGAAGTACGATGTGGTGATTGCGGTCGGCTTCGCGATGGAAGACGCACTGAAGAAGGTCGCTCCGCAATTTCCGAACGTCGTTTTCGCCATCGTGGACGGCAACGCCCCCGATTTGCCCAACTGCGTGTCGCTGAAGTTCCGCGAACATGAGGGGTCTTTCCTCGTGGGTGCGCTGGCAGGTGCCATGACCAAAACCGACGTGGTGGGCTTTGTGGGAGGCATGGAGATACCGCTGATTAAGAAGTTCGAGGCGGGTTACCGTGCGGGAGTGATGACCACCAATCCGAAGGCGAAGGTGCTTGTCGGATACACGGGCAACTGGACAGACAGCGCCAAAGGTAAAGAGCTCGCCCTGTCGCAGTTCGAGCGGGGAGCGGACATCGTGTACCATGCCTCCGGGCAGTGCGGACTGGGGGTCATCGAAGCCGCCAAAGCGCGGGGCAAAGGACATTTCGCCATTGGCGTGGATTCCGACCAGGACTACATCGCGCCCGGCTTCGTGCTGACCAGCATGATCAAGAGCGTGGACAACGCCGTTTTCGAGGTGTGCAAGTCTGTGCAGGAGGGCACTTTCCAGCCGGGCACACGCGACTTAGGCATCAAGGAGAACGGTGTCGGTCTCAGCCCCATGCAATACACGAAGCACCTTGTGCCCCAGCAGGTGCTGGACAAAATAGAAATCCTGCGCCAGATGATAGCGGAAGGCAAACTGAAAGTGCCTCAAAGCGAGGAGGAATTGAAGGCATTCCAGCCTCCCGCCCTGCCGTAGGAGGGGGCAATGGGAATCCCAAAGTATCTGCCTCACTACACCTACGAGGACTACAAACACTGGGAAGGGCGGTGGGAGCTCATTCAGGGCATACCGTTTGCCATGAGCCCCCAGCCCTCCTTCCAGCATCAGCGGGTGTCCCAACGTATCGCGTATGAGCTGGAACGCGCTCTGGAAGGCTGTACCCGATGCCGCACCGTGCTACCCGTGGACTGGAAAATCGCCGAAGACACCGTGGTGCAAACTGACAATATGGTGGTCTGCGGGGAGGTGACCAATCCGTCGTACCTCGATAAGCCTCCGGTGCTGGTGTTCGAAGTACTTTCTCCCTCCACCGAGCAAAAAGACCGCCTGTTGAAGGCGGAACTTTACGCCTCGCAGGGCGTCAAATACTATGTTCTGGTGGAACCGCAGGTGCAACAGGCGGAAGTACTTGAGTTGGAGCGTGGCGAGTATCAGAAGGTAGCCGTGTTACATGACCAGAAATGGCGTTTTGACCTGGAAGAATGCCAGATAGAGGTGGATTTTTCAGGATTCTGGAAGTGATGACGGCAACGCAACTTTTAAATATTTCTTATCACAAATGGCGTATAATAAATGGAAGAGTAGAACGTTTTGCAGAGGCGATGAGGCATGATTGTAGAAGCACGCAATGATACGGTCAACCTGCTCGGTGCGCTGACCAAAAACCACTGGCAGACGATCAAGGCGGCGGCAAACCTGTTACTGAAACGCAACCCGTCTGGCATCATCATCAACTGCGCGGGCATTACCGAGTGCACGGAAGAGGGCGCGGAGACCTTCGCCGATGCTCAATCGTATATCCAGAGGCACGGTGCGCGCATCGTGCTGTGCGATATTCCGGACCACGTGATGGAGGTGCTCCGCCGCGTACCGGGGGTGCGTTCGCAACTGCCCGTTGCCTGTACAATGGCGCAGGCGCGGGCTTCCCTGGGTCTGCCCAGCACGTATGAAACCTCAGAAGCTCCCTCCGAGAAGATTGTGCTGCTGCCCGTGTGGGAGGGGATGAACGCGCCGTATGCCGCTCAACACGCCCTGCACATGACCAAAGATCAGCACGCGGTGCTTCACATCGTGTACATCCTGCTGGTGCCTCAGAAACTGGCTCTTGCCACTCCCATGCCCGAGCAGGAGGAGCGCGCCCAGCGCACCCTGACCGAACTGGAAGAGATGGCGCGCCGCGCCCGGGTGAAGGTGGAAAAGCGCGTGGAGCGCTGCCGCGACCTGGCGCGAGGTATCGTCACCGTAGCCGAGCAGGAGAGAGCCAGCCAGCTGATTTTAGGCATCACGCCGGGCGACCTGGCGGCGGCAAACGGCTTTCTGACCACGGTACTGCAGAAAGCCCCCTGTGAGGTGATGGTGGTACGTGCGCCGGCAACCGCAGGGCAGGCAGTATAGACAGGAGGAGTTACATGGTGCGTCCATCCGCAGGATACGGGGGCGAGATCGACGAGGCGGTTTGGGCGCGCATCGAAGCCTCCATGAACTTCCGCGAAGGCGACCGCGTGCCGATCTGGGACTATATCGACAACCCGGCGGTAGTGCAGTATTTCCAGCAACCGGGCGACGACTATCCCACCACCATGGTGCGTGTCTATCACGGTTTGGGCATCGACCTCTGTCGCGGCTACGGACGCTCATTCGATCAAACCGAGGACGGCACCGTGCTGGGCGAAGGCAGAGGACAGCATCTGGTATCCGGACAGACCGCGTGGAAAGTGCATTACGAGATTGAAAGCATTGACGACCTGCGGGAACATCTGCGCAAGGCGGAGCCGGTGTCATGGGACTGGCTACGCGCGCAATGGGTGCCCTGGATACGCCGCGAGCAGGAGCGGTTTGCGCCCTACACCATGTTCATTACGCCCACTGGATGTGGCTTTCACGCGGCCTATGGGCTGATGGGGCAGCAACGCTTCGCCTATGCGATTTACGACGCCCCGAAGGAAGTGGACGCGCTGCTGGAGCTGGAAGGTGAGAACGCCTACCGTTTCGCCAAAGTGGCGGCGGAAGAGCAACTGTGCCCCCTGCATTTCATCGGCGATGACATCGCCTACAAGAACGGCTTGCTGTTCTCGCCCGCTTTCCTCCGACGCACGTTTATCCGGATGCTCAGGCGTTGTATCGAACCTTTGCACGAGGCGGGCATCAAGGTCATCTTCCACAGCGACGGCAACCTGTGGCAAATCATGGACGACCTGCTGGACGCGGGTATCGACGGCTTGAACCCGCTGGAGCCGATTGCCGGCATGGAACTGGAGCCGCTGAAGAAGCGCTATGGAGACCGATTGATACTGGTGGGCGGTATTGACTGCTCGCAGCTGCTCCCTCTGGGAACACCCGATGACATTCGGCGCGAGGTCAAGCGTGCCATGCAAGTGGCTGCGCCCGGAGGCGGCTTCTTTATCGGTTCCTCCAGCGAAGTCAACCCCGCCACCCCACTGGAGAACGTGCTGGCATTCTACGAGGCCTGTCACGAATACGGAAGGTATCCGATTGGTGGGTGAAACGCAGACTGTCCAGAAGCAGATTCGCAAAGGCGCATCGTTCTTATCGCTGCTGTAGCACGGGAAGCACCTGTTGCAGGATTTTTCGGCTGGCGCGGGCAGCTTCGCGCCCACTACCGCCGTGTTCCAATATGAGCGCAAACGCCAGCGGGGGCAGGTTGTCGTTTTGCACCACGCCGGCAAACCAACCGTGCGGTTTGCGTTTACCCTCGCTGGTTTCAGCAGTGCCTGTTTTGCCGTACACTTCCCAGCCGGTTCCGGTGAAGATACCGTATGCCGTACCCGTTTGCACCACCTCGCCCAGCATCTGCCGAAGAGCCTCGGCGGTGGCATCACTCAGAACCGGTCTGGACGGGTTGTTTCCTGGGGCGAAAACAGCCCTGCGCCAGGTGCCGTCTCGGGCTATAGTCGCCATCAGGTTCGCCACCTCCAGAGGCGATGCCAGTATCTTGCCCTGTCCGAAGCCACAATCGGGCAGTTCCGCCGCCATTTCATCGGGTTTGGGGACACGTTGAAAGCCCACCGCAGTGGCGGTCTCATAAAGCGTTGCGGGTTGCAGGGCGATGGCTAAGTGCCCGAAGTAGAGGTTGCAGGACAGCCGGAGGGCATCCCTTAAGCCCAGCGTACCGTGCGCCCGCATCGTTGGATGGTCACTCAGGCGAGACTTCACGAAGGTCTTATCGCCCACCTTCCAGCGCACGTTGCGCTCGATATGGCGACATCGGTGGCGCAGGGGCACTCCCTTCTCCAGCGCAGCTGCCGCAGTGACTACCTTGAACACCGAGCCGGGTGGGTAGAGACCATCCACCGGTCGGAACACCAGCGGGGCGTCTTTGCGCGTTCGCAGCTGTTGCCACAAAGTGGGGTTCAGCTGGTTGGGGTCAAAGGTTGGTGTGCCCGCTGCTACTAGCACATGCCCCGAATCAGGCTCTATCAGCACGAATGTCGCATTGCCGTTCGGGTAAGCCTGCCGAATGGCGCGCAGGGCACGCTGTTGCGCCCCCCGCGAGATGGTCAAAGTCACATCCTGTCCCTCCGGCAGGCGGAAGAAGGGCAGGTCTTTCCTTCGGTAGAGGCGCAACAGGTCGCGCGTGCTGTCGTATCCCCGCAGGCGTCGGTTGTAACGCGCCTCAGCACCCGATGGACCTCCAAAGCGGGCATCCAGCCAGCCTACCAGCTGCGCACATGCTTCGCCGCAGGGGTATACCCGACGTCCATCCCGTGTTTCCGCCAGCACCGCTCCGGTGGAGTCCAGAATCCGCCCTCTCGGGATGCGCTGGGCAATGGCGGTCAGTCGGGGGTTGGTCACCCGGTGAGGTTCGCTTTTGGGCAGTCGCACCATCAGAGGACGTGTCGCTATGTCGTCCGCCTGGATGCCCTGGATCCAGAAACTGCGCGCGCCAATCAGGCCTAGGATAATCAGCGTGAACGCCCATGCCAGCACGCGCAGGCGGAAACGATATCTTCCGGTGCTGGAGGGAGCAGGTTGTGGCGATGGGTGCGCGGTGATGCTGTAGAGCAAACCCACCATCGCGCTGTTTGCCAGCAGAGCGGAGTTGCCCTGAGCCACGAAGGGAAGCGACATGCCGGTCATCGGCAACAGACCCGTAATGCCTGCGCAGATTAGCACTATCTGAGTGCCCTGAAGCACGGCAATGCCCGCCGCCAGCAGGCAGTCTTCACTGGTAGCAGAACGCTGCGCAATGCGTATGAATCGCCCGAGCCACAGGGCGTACAGGCAAAGCAGAGACAGGGTTCCGACCAACCCCAGATGTTCCCCCCACATGCTGAACACCGAGTCGGATCGGGCGAAGGGCACGCTCTGCGGCTTACCCAGCCCGATACCGCTGCCGAACAGACCTCCGGTGGATAGCGCCCACAGGCTGTGCGCCAGATGGCGCGCATGGTCTTCGGTAATCTGCCAGGGTGACAGCCACATCGCTACACGAGTAGGCAATACACCAATTCCCAGCGCCTCCACCAGAAGGATGCCTGTTAACATCAGGAGGACTGCCGGTATCAGCAGCACCGCCCTTCCCGTGACCAGATAGAGCATCACCAGCAAGGTCAGGTACAGCGTCAGGGCAGGACCGAAATCGCGTGCCAGCACAAAAATGCCCAGCATGAAGGCGAACATCACCAGCAACGGGAGCAGCTCCTGCCAGCGCAACTGCCACCAGTGGATACCGGTGCGCGGAGGCGACAGCGTGCCAAAACGTCGTGCGGCGTATCCTGCAGCAAACAGCACCAGCAAGAGTTTCATGGCTTCCACCGGCAAAAAACCGAACAGCTGCAGGCGCGCCCCTCCCGGACCCCTGCCGAAAATCAGCAGAAGCACCCCCAGCAACAGCGCCAGCAACGCCCACAGGTAGCGATACTCCAGCAGGGTCTTTCTCTGAGTATGATTCATGCCTGCGAGCAGCACTACGATCACGCCACCTGCGAACAGCCCCAGACAGTGCTTCGTGACAAGGGCGATATCGTCGCTGCCCACAGTGCCCAGCAGGTTTGCCAGGCCAACTCCGCCAAGCAGGAACGTGATGGGCAGGATAACGGGGTCTCCGGGCGAGGTGCGCTGGCGCATGAGCCGGTGCACAAACAGGGGTAACGCTGCTGCGAGGGCTACGCCCAGAAGCACTATCAGATGCTGGCTACCCGAAAGGGTTCGCGTTGACAGGATACCCATCCACGCACATAGTCCTGCCAGCAGGTTAACCGTTCCTGCCATGAGCACCAGGGTACCTTCTCGCTTCCAATCAGACATGGGGTCGCCTCTTCGCAGCAGCTACTTGGTCAGATTCTCGCTCGGGGAAACTCTCACCTGCTGCAGAAAGGAAGTTTCGCTCTGGATATAAGCAGGACTTACGCACTTGCGATGGACACCTGACGGTTCATGCATTTTTCAACGACGGCAGAGACAATTTTCTGTCATGCTGAGTGCAAGCGAAGCATCTCAGAGCCACAAAAGGGATTCTTCGCTTCGCTCAGAATGACAGAAGTTGTCTCTTCAGGTTACAAACTCTCCAGCAGCCTTTCAACTGCGTAACTCCTGATAAGAAAGCATAAGGCGAGGTAGGAATCGGTGCGTTGACCCGCGAAAGCTGTGTATAAATCTTGCAATGGGAGGGGTATCTGATATGGAGGGCTATTGCGTGAAGTGCAAAGCGAAAAAGGAGATGAAGAATCCGACCGCTATCACGCTGAAGAACGGACGCCCCGCGACCGTTGGCACTTGTGTGACCTGCGGAACCAAGATTTACAAGATTGGTAGCAACAAGTAGAGGGTGCAGCCGTTTTGGGTATGCTGAAAGGCACAAGTGCTTCTTGCATCTACTGGCGAGATGTTGTATAATGAGTAGTGCGTTGGATGGGGCTGTAGCTCAGTTGGGAGAGCGCTTCAATGGCATTGAAGAGGTCAGGGGTTCGAATCCCCTCAGCTCCACCAGCATTTTTTTGAACGGGTGGACCGTTAGCTCAGTTGGCAGAGCAGCTGACTCTTAATCAGCGGGTCGGAGGTTCGAGTCCTCCACGGTCCACCAATATTTTGTGCCTTCCCCACTTCGCAAACCCAATATCTTGGGGTACTAATAGAAGCCCGCATAGAATGATGCCAGTTTGTATGCCAATTCAGGAAACCCTCCTGCAGGCTATTCGCGCCAACCTATATTGATGGCAGTAGGCTTCACCCTGGCTCGACAAAGACATTCCTGTCAACCCGCACGGAGGCGCTGTCGCCAGCGTCGTGGACCACCGCCTTGCCGGCTGGCGTCTCGATCGTGTTCTCACTGACCAGGGCGGCACGTACCCCCGATTCCACGCGCAGTCCCTCGGTGGCTGAATGGATGTGGCATCCGGTCATCGTGGTGAGACCGCCTTTCAGGTGGACGGCGGGGAAGGCGTACTCCGTCATCGGGCGCAGGAGACTGCAGCCGCTGACCACCACCTGTTCCGATTGCATGACCTCGATGCAGGGGGCGGCGTTGGACTTCATCTCCGCACCGGCGACGCGCACCCGCGCGTTCTTGCCGTTCACCCGCAGGCTCTGGTGGTGGTTCCAAAACGACCCGCCCGCGACGCTCAGCGTATGCTCGCCGCGCACGTCGATGCCGATACTGCAGAAGTCGGTGGAACAGCCGGTCAGCATCCCCCACGTGCCGCCTTTGATGGTGGCGTCGGGTATCTCATCGCGCAGCAAGTAGCCGATGTTCATGGCGAACACGAAGCAGTCGCTGAGGCGAATCAGGTCGTTTTTGCCCAGGTCGAAGCCGACGCCCTTCTCCAGCGGGCGCGGCACGGGACCAAGGTTCCACACCTCCACGTTGCGGATGGTGGGGGCGTCCCACGTGCCGGTGACCCGCACGCCGATGTTGCGTGGCGCGACGATGAACACGTTCTCCATGTTAAACCGACCGATGTTCGACACCCCGTCCGCCAGCACGCCGTCCCAGCAGTACAGGATTTTGACATGCGAAAGGTACGCGCCCACGCCGGAGACCACTATCGCGGGAGGTCCCGAGGTCGGTTCGCCCTGCCAGTCATAGCGAATCGCCAGAGCCTGCAAGCCCCCGCCTGCTTTCAGGTGCAGACAGGGCTGGTCTCGCTGTTCGGGCAGCAGGATGGGCAACACGTCGGTATCGGCGCACCACACGCCGGGAGTGGGACCGCTCAGGCTGATGTTTTCTACCACCAGGGTGCGCGTCAGTCGGTAAGCGCCGCGCGGCACGAACACCGCCAGCCCGGCGGAGCGGGCAGCTTCTATCGCTTTCTCGAAGGCGGGCGTATCATCGGCTTTGCCGTCGCCCTGCGCCCCCAACTCGCGCACATCGATGCCCTGGGCATGGGAAGCAGGTTTACTTGCCTGTGAAGGCGCGCCACCAAGGGAGGCGACGCCGGCAAATGCGCCCATTTTCCACAGCACTTCCCGACGGGACAGGGAACCATCTTGTGGTCGCATGTGAACCTCCCTTCTCAACGGTTTTTCCTGACCCTTCTTGTTTTTTCTGGGAACGAACCACCGGGACACTAAGGACACTAAGAACACTAAGTTTTTCCTTTGTGACCCTTCGTGTTCTTTGTGCCTTCGTGGTTCGTTGGAAAATCAGCCATTAAGAGACAAAAGCCACGACCGTTTTAAGCCAGCTCTTACAGATTAGCCTGTTGCCCGCGCGGGTGTCAAGCCTGCACAGGATGTTCCCCACAGAGGGCAGGAAAAACGTGGCGGTTTCGTGTATACTTATATCCGTGAGTATCATGCAAGCGGCGACGTTATCGGTGCGCGAGGAGATACCGGCGGTTTCGCTGTTCGGGGTGCGCGTCCATGCGGTCAGTATGGACGAAGCCATTCGACACATTCTGTGCTTTGTGCAGGAGCGCATCCCGAGGCAGGTGGTTACCGCCGATTCGAGCATGGTGGTCATGGCGCAGCAGGATGCGCACCTCCGCGAAATCATCAACCGCGCGGACCTGGTCACCCCGGACAGCATCGGGATTCTGTGGGCATGTCGCAGACAGGGTATCAGGATGCCAGAGCGCGTCAGCGGGGTGGACATCGTGGCGCGGCTGGCAGAGGTCAGCGCGCAGACAGGGTTGCGGCTTTACTTCTTGGGGGCGCAGCCGGGCGTTGCCGAAGAAGCGGCGCGCCACCTGCAGGAAAGGTTCTCGGGCGTGCAGATAGCGGGCTGCCACGACGGGTACTTCCCTCCCGAACAGGAAGAGGCGGTGGTGGAGCGTATCCGTCAGGCGGCTCCCGATGTGCTGTGCGTGGCGCTGGGCATTCCCAAGCAGGAAAAATGGATTGACCGCTATCGGCAGGTGCTGGGGGTGCCGGTCAGTATCGGTGTCGGCGGGACGTTCGATGTCTTATCGGGGCGGGTGCGCCGCGCACCGCTGTGGATGCAGAGGATGGGCATGGAGTGGTTATGGCGCGTGGCGCACAACCCGCGTAAAATCTCCAAAGTGATGTTATTACCACGCTTTGCATGGATGGTAATGACGAATCGAAGCGGTATAGAGGTTGTTCGCGATGGCTGAAGAGATTATCCTCACACGCGAAGGGTATGAGAAGCTGAAACAGGAGCTGGAGCACCTGAAGACCATCGGACGGGCGCAGAGCGCCGAGCGCATCCGGCGTGCCCGCGCGCAAGGGGATCTGAGCGAGAACTTCGAGTACCACGAGGCGAAACGCGCGCAGGCAATGTTGGAAGGGCGCATTCGGGAGTTGCAGCGCATCCTGGAAGTCGCACAGGTGGTGGACCACCTGCCCAACGAAGATGGGGTGGTCACGGTGGGCAGTGTCGTAACCGTCGAGGACCTGGAGCATCGCGAGAAGTGGGCTTTCCGCATTGTGGATACAGCCTCGGCGGCGGTGTTCGGGGCAGACGAGGAATATGAACACGTCTCGGCTGCCTCGCCCCTCGGGCAGGCACTGGTTGGCAAAAAGGTGGGTGACATTGTGCAGGTTGAAACGCCCGGCGGCATCGTCGACTACGAGATACTCTCCGTTCACACCTGAACGAACGCCCCAGAACTGGCATAATCCATATTGAACACAAAGTGCTGCCCGCCCTGCCACCTGGCAGGGCTTGGCAATCTCGAAGAGGGACGGGAAATGCAACTGAGCGTCATCGGCACTGGCTATGTGGGACTGGTTACAGGCGCGGTCTTCGCCGACCTGGGCAACGAGGTCATCTGCGTGGATAAGGACGAGGAGAAGATTGCCGCCCTGCGGGCAGGAATCATGCCCATCTACGAGCCGGGGCTGGAGGAGATGGTGCGCCACAACGCGAACGAGGGACGCCTCTCCTTCACCACCGACACGGAGGAGGCGGTGCGCCGTTCGGAAGTGGTTTTCATCGCCGTTGGCACACCCAGCCTGCCCGATGGACAGCCAGACCTGTCGCAGGTGGAGGAAGCGTGCCGTCACATCGCCCGCGCCCTGAACGCGCCCAAAGTGATTGTCAACAAAAGCACGGTGCCCGTGGGCACGGGCGATGTCGTGCGCCAGTGGATCGAGCAGTATGCCCCGCCCGACCATCCCGATTTCGAAGTGGTTTCCAACCCCGAGTTTCTGCGGGAAGGTTCCGCCATTTACGACACCCTGCACCCCGACCGCATCGTGATCGGCGCGCGTAACCAGAACGCAGCGATGAAGTTAATCGAACTCTATGCCCCGCTGGAACGCCCCATGATTATCACCGATGTGAACTCCGCGGAACTCATCAAATACGCCTCCAACTGCTTCCTGGCGATGAAGATTTCGTATATCAACGCCATTGCCCGCATCTGTGACCGGAGCGGGGCGGATGTGACGCTGGTGGCAAAAGGCATGGGGCTGGACAAGCGCATCGGCGACCAGTTTCTGCAGGCAGGGCTTGGTTGGGGCGGCAGCTGCTTCCCGAAAGACGTGAGCGCGATGATTGCGACTGCCGATGCGCTGGGCTACGACTTCCAGCTGCTGAAGGCGGTGCAACAGATTAACCACGAGCAGCCGCTGTACTTCGTGGGCAAAATGCGCGACGCGCTGGGCGGACTGGATGGCAAACGCATCGCCATCCTTGGTCTCTCCTTCAAGCCCAACACCGACGACCTTCGGGAAGCGAAGTCGTTGCAGGTCATCGCGGCATTGCTGGCGGAAGGCGCGGAGGTGCGCGCCTACGACCCCATCGCCATGCCGAAGGCGCGTGCTATCTTTCCGCACATCACCTACTGTGAAAACGCCTATGACGCCGCGACTGGCTGCGATGCGGTGGCAGTGGTCACCGAGTGGAACGAGTTCCGTCAGCTGAATCTGGAACGGCTGCGTCAGGTGCTGCGCCGCCCGTTGCTGTTCGACGGGCGCAACATCTACGACCCGGCGAAGGTCAGGCAGGCGGGGCTGGAGTACTTCGGCATCGGGCGGGCAGCGAACGCCGCGCCGTTTGCCCGCGTATCCACACGCTGAACGAGGAGAGGAGTGTCTGTATGAGTTTCTTCAACCGCGAGCTGGTTCTGGGACGCAACCCGCACTATGATAAAGGCGTGCGCCTGCTGGACCAGGGGCTTTATCAGGAAGCGATTGCCGAGTTCGAGCAGGTCGGCACTGCCGATCCGGCGGTGTATCGTCTGGCGCGGTTTCATCTTGGGCAGGCGTACGCCGAGCTGGGGCAGCGTTACCTGCAGGGCGGACTGCTGGAGCGCGCGGAGGCAGCTCTGCGCCACGCCATCGAAATACACCCGCGATTTGCCGACCTCCACTGCCAACTCGGTATCGTGCTTCGGCAGCAGAAACGGTATCAGGAAGCGGAAGAGGCTTTGCTGAAAGCGCTGGAGATTAACCCGCGCTTCGCCTATGCCAAACTGCAACTCGGTATCTGTTATCTTCAGCGCGGCGAGGGTGAGAAAGGATGGGAAGCCGCACAGCAGGCGGTCGCCCTGGAGCCACGCTTACATACTACCGCTTACCAGAAGGCACTGAACCTGCGTGAGGAAGGCGACCTGCGGGGCGCGATAGCAGCCTTAGAACAGGTGCGCATCTCCGAAGTGGAAGATATCCAGTTCCACACTCGCCTCGGCGACGACCTGTACCGGCGCGGCATGTACGCGCACGCGGCGGAAGAGTACCGCAAGGCGATCAACGTCAACGGAGACTATCCCGACCTGTACAACCGTCTCGGTGTGGCGCTCATGGCACAGGGCGACTACGCAGGTGCGGAAGAGGCGTTCCGCCGTGCTCTGGAGGTCAACCCGCGTTATGCGGAAGCGCAGGCGAATCTGGTACTCGCTCTGCGCGGTGCGGGCAAAGGAGCGGAAGCGCAACAGGCTCTGCAGCGTCTGGCGGAAATCGCCCCGGACAATCCCCTGCTCCAACCGCCGGCAACATGAGACTGCCACCCGCCCTGCAGTTTGAGATAACGGCGCGCGATTCCACGACCCGCGCGCGATGCGGCATCCTGCGCCTGCCGCACGGTGAGGTGGAAACGCCTGTCTTTATGCCTGTGGGCACGCAGGGTACCGTCAAAGCCATGACGCAGGAAGAACTCGAACGGCTCGATTTCCGTATTATCTTATGCAACACCTATCATCTGTACCTGCGCCCGGGACATGAGCGTGTTGCCCGCGCGGGAGGGTTGCACCGTTTTATCGCGTGGCCGCGCAATATCCTGACCGACAGCGGCGGTTTTCAGGTGTTCAGCCTGCAGGGGCTGCGGCGCGTGTATGAAGACGGCGTGGAGTTTCAGTCGCACATCGACGGCTCCACCCACTATTTCACCCCGGAACGGGCGATGGAGATACAACACGCGCTGGGCGCGGACATCATCATGGCGTTCGATGAATGTCCCCCGAACCCATGCAGTTACGAACAGGCGCGGGCGGCGATGGAACGTACCCACCGCTGGGCGGTGCGTTGCCAGCAGGCGCATGATACCGAGCAGGCGTTGTTCGGCATCGTGCAGGGGAGTGTTTACGAAGACCTGAGGGAGCAGAGCGCGCGATTCATCAGTGAACTTGGTTTTCCGGGCGTTGCCATCGGCGGAGTGGCGGTCGGCGAGGAGAAAGAGGCGATACACCGTATCGTGGCGTTGACCGCACCCCTGCTTCCCGAGGAGAAACCGCGCTACCTGATGGGCGTGGGCGAACCCGACGACATCCTGCAGGCAGTGGCAAGCGGGGTGGATATGTTCGATTGCGTGTTGCCGACCCGTCTGGCACGCAACGCCGCGATGATGACCCGGCAGGGCAGGGTGAACCTGCGCAACGCCCGCTTTGCCGACGAGTTCGGCGCGGTGGACCAGGAGTGCGATTGTCCCGTGTGCAATCGCTATTCGGCAGCGTATCTGCATCACCTGTTCAAGGCGAAGGAGATACTGGCGGCGCGCCTGGCGACGTATCATAACCTGTACTTCTATCAGAGGTTCATGCAGGATATTCGCCAGGCAATCCGACGGGGAAATCTGGAACAATTCACACGGGAGTTCCTTCAGAAGTATATGCCGGAAGAGGAAAGACTATCCAGAGAGGAGTGAAAAACGGTGATTACGCTACAGCAGGTCACCTTGAAAGACGTGCGCAGCTATCCAAAAGTGCGCGTTTACATAGATGCCGCAAACCAGCAGATGGCAGCTATAGGCTATACAGAACACGGACATCGCCACGCGGGGGTGGTGTCTTCGGTCACACGGACGATTTGTGAGTCGCTGGGCTATTCACCCCGGCAGACGGAGCTGGCAGCGATTGCCGCCTACCTGCACGACATCGGCAACATGGTCAACCGGAATAACCACCCTGAAATCGGCGCGATCATCGCCATGCAGATTCTGGACGAGATGGGCATGGACCCCCGCGAGATTGCGACGGTGGTGGCAGCCATCGGCAATCACGAGGAAGGCGACGGCACACCGATCGATTACGCCTCCGCCGCGGTCATTATCGGCGACAAGTCCGACGTGCATTACAGCCGCGTGCAGAACCCCCGCCCGGAGACCTTCGACATCCATGACCGCGTGAACCACGCCGTACAGCGTTCCAACCTGTATGTGGAACCCGACCAGCGCATCATCCGGCTGGATTTAGAGATCGATACCACCTTCGCCAGCGTGATGGAGTACTTTGAGATATTCCTGTCGCGCATGGTGATGTGCCGCAAAGCAGCGGAGCAGCTGGAGTGCCGCTTCTGCCTGCGCGTCAACGGGGTGGATTTGGGGTAGCAGGCTTCCGTTGCCGTGCCCAGCGGGTCAAAGTGACGCCATTCGTTGTGCCGACGCACCAGCGAGATGCCCTGCAAATACAGCGCACTCGGCAGCCACTGGCTGCCCGTCAGGTCTTCCGACGTCTGCTCCACGTTGAAGTTACTGCATTAAACCCGTCATGCCGTGGTCAAGGCATTTTTTCAGGAACGAGGATAGATTTTTGAAGAGTCGTGGGTGGTTTGCCCTCACCCCTGCCCCTCTCCCGACGCTGCGGGAGAGGGGGGTTCGGCACTCCCCCTTCCCTCGCAGGGAAGGGGGTTGGGGGGTTAGGTGAACCCATGTTGCCCTCACCCCCTGCCCCTCTCCCGACGCTGCGGGAGAGGGGAGTTCGGCACTGCCCATTCCCCTGTGGGGAAGGGGGTTGGGGGGTTGGATTCCGCGACGCAGGTTTTGCTCGCTTCGGACGCGAATTATGGTGTACCATCCCGTAAACTGCTGGTGAGGAGATGCAACCGGTTCTCTGGATTCTGGCGTTCGCGTGCACCTATCCGGCGGTGGCTTATGCGCTGACCGCTACGTACGCGGTCACCGTCAGGCGCGGCAGGGGTGCGCTGGCAGGAGGACTGCTGGTACTGCT
Organism: Bacillota bacterium; assembly: GCA_023511455.1. NCBI lineage: Bacteria > Bacillati > Bacillota > Bacillota bacterium. Next base: position 25,202 of record JAIMBJ010000005.1, on the reverse strand, counting down.
CGCGCTGGCAGTGGCGGTTGGCTGGGTGGTTTCCCGTGTCGCACAGCCACCGGTTAGCTGGTTGCTGTGGGACTTCGTTCTGTGGCTACCCGCCATGGAGCTGGTGCGTGGTCGGGTGCGACGCGCCCGGGAGTCCGGAGAGGGACAAACCGCCCGCGCCATCGGACAGGCGTTGCGCCAGTCGATACTGCACACGGTGTTGCTCAGCGGAACCATTCTCTTTTGCATTCCGTTCGCGTGGCTGGTGGTCACCTCGCTGAAAGAGGACGAGGATATGAGCAAGTTCCCGCCCGTATGGGTTCCCCGCCAGCAGGTGAAGGTCACCATTCACGGCAAAGAGTGCGGGGTGAGCCTCCTGCGACAGGACGGGCAGACGCTGAAGGTTGCCACCCTGGAGGAGCTGGAGACGGGCGAGCATCGCGTACAGGTGCTGGAGCCGCCACAGCGGCGCGGCGAGGTGTTTCTGGTGCCCGGCGGTCAGCTGCAAAAGGTGCGCGTGTTTGCCCCCAAGTGGGAGAACTACTGGGATGCCCTGCGCTTCCTGCCGCCGGAAACCAACTACGGTCTGGTGTTCCTGTGGAACACGCTGTTTCTGTCCATCCTGAGCATCATCGGCACGGTGTTGAGCAGCTCGCTGGTGGCGTTCGCCTTCAGCCGGTTGCGCTGGCCCGGCAGGGACATCTGGTTCGTGGTGCTGCTGGCGACAATGATGGTTCCCGGCGCGGTGACCATGTTGCCGGTGTTCGTCATCTTCCGCGCCCTGGGCTGGGTAGATACCCTGCGTCCGCTGTGGGTTCCCGCTTTCTTCGGCAGCGCGTTCAACATCTTCCTTTTGCGCCAGTTCTTCATGACCATCCCGATGGATTTGGAGGACGCGGCGAAGATCGACGGTTGCAGCTACTTCGGTATCTACTGGCGCATCATGCTACCGCTGATTAAGCCCGCGCTGGCGGCAGTCACCATCTGGACCTTCATGGGCGCGTGGAACAACTTCATGGGTCCGCTCATCTACATTTCCAGCCCCGAGAAGATGCCGCTGGCGTATGCCCTGCAGCTGTTCCAGTCCCAGCATGGCGGAGAACCCGGGATGCTCATGGCGGCGGCAACGATGGTGATGCTGCCCGTGTTGATGCTGTTCTTCTTCACCCAGCGCTACTTTATCGAGGGCGTGACGCTGACGGGCATCAAGGGCTGAAGGGAAAGGTGGTGAGCGGATGTGCGACTGGGCGACGGGCAGATACATGAGGAGATTTACCGCCTGCTGGCGCGGGAGTACGGTCAGGCGAGCTGCTTCTCGTTCGCCGTCATCGGGGCGACGGTTGCGGGGGCAATCATCGGTGGAGCGATTGCTTCGTTCTCACCCGGCGTGGCCGACCCCGGCGCAGTGGTGGTCATCACGATGGGCGCCAGCGCGCTCATTGCCTATGCTTTTAAGCTTGCTCGCTCCCGTCCAGACCTTTCTGCCGAGGATATCCGCCGCCTGATGCCCCTGTTCCATTTCGACGAGGGGGAAAAGGCTTATCTGGAGGCGTTGCTCGCGCTTGCTGAAAACCCTTACCTGCAAGAAGAGACAGCCAGGCAGATGATCGCCGACCTGAACCGCCTGCTGGACACTTACTACGAACTGCAGGACCAGCTGGAACAGCTCAGGGAGGCGATGGGAACCGCCAGCGAGAGCGAGCTGGAGGCATTGCAACAGCGTCTGGCGGAAGCGACCGACCCGCAGGCAAGGAGAGCGTTGCAGGAGAGCGTAGACCTGCTCCGCCGCCGCCTGCACAGCCGGGACGCGCTGAGCAGCCATCGCCAGCGCATGGAAGCCCATCTGGAGCTCCTTTTGCAGACGCTGAAGAGCCTTCACGAATCGCTTTCTCGTCTCAAGCTGGCACCCCAGGGTCTGGAAGAGTTCGACATCGACGCCTTGCGCCTGCACCCTCAAGAACTGCAGCAGGAGGCGGCAGCCATCGAGAACGCCGCGCAGGAGGTGTTGGGCAGTCTCGTGACCCAGCGGGGCGAGGGGGGAGCGTGAGGTGACCGCCCGCGCTACCGAAGCACCATCACACCGGCTGCCCACGTCAACAACGAGAGCGCGAGCACCGCTGCTACCCCCGCTGCCAGCACAAGATATCCCGCCTGCGCCAGAAGCACGCGCTCCACCAGCCCCCCGCCAGAGTCGACAAACATCGCCAGAGCCAGAGCAAGCACGGCAGCCATTGCCGAAAACCCAGCCCATGCCCACTCGGACAGAGCGTGCCTCCAACATATCCAGAACGCCACCACCACCAGCGTCCAGTAGAACGGACTGGTGAGTATCAGGCGCAGGCACATCCCCGATAGCCGAAGCAGTACGCTCACTCCAGCCCTCCACGTCGCACCAGAGCCTGCAGCACGTCTTCCATAGTGGCAACGGGATGGATGGTCAGACGCACCTCCCCATCCGCACAGAACGTGGCTTGCACTGCGGATCTGGAGGACTCCTGCACGGGTTCCAGATACACCGCCTGCAGTTCCGCGTGCGCACGCAGATGTTCGGGCGTATCCATCGCCAGCACCCGCCCCTCGTGAAGCATCAGCACGTGGTCTGCCAGCTCCGCCTCGCGGGCAGAGTGCGTCGCGTATATCAGCGCAAGCTCACGCCGGGCGCACCGTGCGTCCATCTCCTCCCAGAACCGCCTTCGGGTGCGTTCGTCCAGCTGCTCCAGCAGACCGTCCACCACCAGCAGGCGCGACGCCACCGCCGCCGCGCAACACAGCTCCAGCCGCAACCGCTCCCCAATGGAGAGACGGTGCACCAGCCTGTGGCGGTGCGCCTCCAGACCCCACCATTCCAGCAAGTCGTGGATGCGGCTGCCATGTACCGACAGCGAGGCTCCGTGCAATGCGCTGCACCAAAGTATCTGCTGCAGGACGTTCGCGCGGGGAATAAGGCGCGGACACTGCGCGGCGTAACCCGCACTGGCTCGCGGGATATGCCACACTACCGAACCGCGATGGGCGAGCAGTCCGAAAAGAGCGCGCAGCAGGGTGGTCTTTCCAGCCCCGCTGTGTCCGTACACGCACAGCCGCTGGCCTTCGCGCAGGGTGAAGGAGACCTCTCCCCGCAGTCGGGGGGGGACGCTCAGGTTGCGCACTTCCAGAATAATGGGCGTCGCCATGTTTTCTCACCGCGTCCCGCGCACCAGACGGGTTTGCATCAGCACCCATGGCTCGAAGGCGGAAACCCACCCCCTGTCGCCCGTCAGCGCGATGCGGACGCCCACCAGTGCGTTCGCCTGCCAGCGACCCGTTGTGCGCGGAATACCTACCCGATACAGAGTGCGCCCATCGGGCAGCTGCCTGACCTCCAGCGAAGGGGCAGGGGTTTCCACCCAGCCGCACACCGCCCCATCCCACACCCGCGCGGTCACTTGCGGTTCATCCATGCCCCGTGCGCGCAGACGCACGTTCAGGTTATCGTTCCCCGTGAACCAGCCGTTATTGTCGGCGTCGATGTCTATTTCCACATCACAGGCTTCGCGACAGGTGATGCCGAACTGCAGTTCCCGCTCGTTCCACGCGGCAAAGATGTCGGCAGACAGGAAACGATTCTGCGCCCGCGCGTAGCGGAACCACCTGTCCGGCGTTGCCTGCAGGCTTCCATAGGGGATAAGCAGCACTGCCTCGCGGGGCAATCGCCACGTTGCACCCTCTTCCCGGTAACCGACGCCATCTGGCAAGCCGTTGTCCAGCCGGTAGCCGAAGAAGATGCCCGCCATTGCCTTACGCAGGTCGTCGGGGCGGGCGTTGCCACGTCGGGCGGTTCGACCCAGCCGACGTTCATCCAGCGGCAGGCGCGGGTCGTCATCGGGGATGCCGTTGCCGTTGACGTCATCGACCTGCCACACCTTGCCAAAGCGCATCTGGAACCAGTCCTCGGGGTTCCACCTGCGGCAGATGAAGGCGTTCACATCCCAGTGTTGCCCGTATCTGCCCGGGTGGATGGTGGGGTCGGGATGGTTCAGCCAGAACTTCTGCACACCGCTACGGTCAAAAAAGAAGTCCAGCTGGTGGCTGTACTCGTGGCACAGAAGCCACGCCAGCTTACCGCTGATGGCGAAGGTGGAGTATCCGAAGGTAGTGAATCCGCCACCGCCAACCTCTCCCAGCTGGTCGGGCTTGCTGGAGTCGTAGCCCGGCGACGGCCAGACAGCGATAATGCTGTCGTAATCCTCCAGACGCTTGCCCTGCGCTTCCAGAATCGGGCGCACATGTTCACGCACAGTTTCGGGGGCAATCCAGCCGCGCCGCACGCGGGCGGTCGGCTCCTCCAGGTACAGGTAGTCCTGCAGGTTCAGGTTCAGGCGGAAGTAGGTATTGCGGAAGTACCACTCGCGACACTTCGCGAACTCCGCTGGCAGTTTGTCACCCACCTGCTCGCGGGTAAGGGTATGCACCGTGCCGTCCACATCAGCCTTGAGATACACCACCGTCAGCAGGTGCAGCGTCAGCACATGCATTTTTCCGGCAGGCGGCGCGCTCAGGAACGAGTAAACCTTCGACACGTTGCCCTCGCCCTTGCCGATAGCTGGCAATGCAGGAGAAAAACGGTAGAAGATGCGCGTGGAAACAGGTAAGCCGCGCAAGCGCACCAGCATCTCGCGTCGCGCTCCCTGCCAGCGCACCACCTGTCTGCGCCAGGATTCGGGTTTGCTTTCGTCCGTGCCGTACCAGACCACCGCCTCGGTACCCGGGGCAGGGCTGCGCCAGCGGATGGTCGCCTCTCCTTGCCGTAAGGTAACTACCGGGTCTGGTTCGCTCAGGTCAGGGGGCAGGATGACCACGCGGTCGTTTGCCTCATCCGCCAACACCACCCTGTCGTCGGGCAGAAGGGCAATCGCGCCTGCCCTGCTCATCCCTCCCAGCGAGAACAGCCCCGTGTGCGCCACGCGGTCACCCCGTTCCGTGATGATACGTATCGCGCCGCCGTCTTCGTAATAGCCCAGTGCGCCCAAAGTCACCAGATGCCCGCGCGAGTTGACACACACCTGCATGGGGTCCAGCCATGCAGGTACGTCCTTCAGCAACTCTGCGGTGCCACGTAAGGCAGAGTAACGGAAAATCTTCACGCGATGCCGGTTAATGCGCCGGTCGGTATCGGTAATCAGGATGCGCCCGCGTCGGTCGACGGTGATACTGGTGGGGTTGACCAGCTGATGCGGCGCCTCCCCCGCGCCCGCAAAAGCGGTAACCTGCCGCGCCTCTGGAGTCAGCACCCTGACGAGATTGTCAGGTCGGGTCAGCAGGAACAGCCGTCCAGTGGCGTCGCGGGCAAGGTCTACAGTTTCCTGCGTCTCTTCCACAGGCAGTGATAGGGTGCGCAGGTAGCGATAGGGTGGGCGTGCCCCATAGACCTGAACGCGCCTGGCGGAGGCGTCCAGTATCCAGACCTCGTCCCCTGCTAGCAGAACACGTTGTGGAAACTGCACTTCCTGCTCGCCCGTACCGCGCGGTGCAGCCTGCGCCAGTATCTGTCCGGACGGAGAGAGTATCTTCAGCGTGGTATCGTCTATCGTTGCCACGAAGAGTTTTCCATCAGAGGCAACAGCGATGCTATGGGGTTGGCGAAGGGGTTGTGCCGAAGCAATAGCGGCACAGTAAAGCAACAGCATCCACAAAGCCGTTCGTTTCACCCCGCTCATTGGCACCTCCTGACAGCGATATACTACGCCAGCGCTGGCGAGTTGTCAAGGGGAATGAAATGCGAAGTTGGTTGTCGCGCAAGGAGAGAGGCGTTCTTGTTACCCTTTTTCTTACCTCACCCCCGCCCCCTCTCCTACGAGGAGAGGGGCGTTCCCCCTTCCCTCGCAGGGAAGGGGGCAAGGGGGTTAGGTCATCATCCATTCAACCACCAATTTCGAACACCCTCAGAATCTATTGACTTTTTCGGCAGAGGGGATTATAATGGAGATGTAGTTGAACGTCAAACCAGTAAGCACCAGTTTGTAGTTGAACGTTGGACTTGAGCGATGCCCAAACAGACACCAACCATTAAAGATGTTGCGGCATACGCGGGGGTGTCGGTCACGACCGTCACCAACGTGTTGCATGGGCGGGGACACCGCTTCTCGGAAGAGACGCGCCAGAAGGTGCTGCACGCCGTCGAAGCGCTGGGCTACCGTCCCAATCAGGTAGCGCGAAGCTTGGTGCGACGGCGCAGCTATACGCTTGGCGTGGTGGTGGAACACTTCCGCGGCGCGCTGCTGGGCAACCCCTACTTCTCCACGCTACTGGACGGCGTGCTTGCCGAGGCGGTGCAGGCGGGCTATCAGCTCAAAATCATCGCCCTGACCAGCTCGGATATCGAACACGTGCGCCAGCGCACCGAAGATGGCTCCATCGACGGCGCAATCCTGGCAGCCCCCCTGCACCAGAGCCCGTTGCTGCAATGGGCGCAAGAGTGCCCCCTGCCCTGCGTGGTGGCGGGAAGCAGCCCCCGCGACCTGCACGCTGCCTGCGTGGACGTGGACGACGAGAACGCCGTCTACCAGGGGGTCCGGTGGCTCATCGCGCAGGGACACCGACGCATCGCCTTCATTGCCGGACCAGTGAACTACTGGAGCGCCCACCAGCGCGAACAGGGATATCTGCGCGCGCTTTCGGAGGCGGGGATTGTTGTCTCGTCGCACTGGATCCGTCGAGGCAACTACAGCACCGAATCGGGGCGATGGGCCATGGAGAAACTGCTGCAGGTGCGTCCGCCTTTCAGCGCAGTGGTCTGTTGCAATGATTGGATGGCACTGGGCGCGCTGGAAGCGTTGCGGCGGAAGGGCATCTGTGTGCCGGAAGAGATTTCCGTCATGGGCTTTGACGATGTGGAGGCGGCAGCAGTGGCGTCTCCCCCGCTGACCACCATTCGGCAACCCGTTCGAGAGATCGGGATGCGGGCTGCCAAGCTGCTTATTCAGCAAATCGAAAGCGGCACGCGCACGCCGGAACGGGTGATATTTCCGGGCGAGCTGGTGCAGCGGGACAGCACCACCGCATTCGCTTCCGAAGCCGCTGACATGAGCAAACGTCCTGCGGCGGTACGACGTATCCGGCGCAGGCGAACTTACTGACATCTGGAGGTGCAGGCAAGCATGAAAAAAGAGGTTTCTCCAGCGGTGGCTATCGCAGTGATTGTCGTCGCGCTACTCATCGCTGGCTTCGTGCTGTATCGGGCGTTCGTCGGCACCCGCCCCAGCGCCGCCCCCTCACAGACAGGGCTGAAAATCAACGAACTGGTCAACCGCACCGGCGGCGATGCCAGATTGCTCTCGCCGGAAGAGCGCGCCATGGTGAAAGATGCTATCGAAAAGCGCATCATCCCACCCGGCATCTTTAGAAACCTGGAGTAACCAGGTGCATACTACACATCATACAAAAGGAGGGTACCAACATGTTCCGCTACAGAGCGTTCACGCTCATTGAGTTGCTCGTCGTCATCGCGATTATCGCGATACTGGCGGCGATCCTGTTCCCCGTGTTCTCGCGCGCACGGGAGATGGCACGCAAGACCTCGTGCCTTTCCAACATGAAGCAGCTGTCTCTCGCTATCCTGCAGTATGCCCAGGATTACGATGAGACACTGCCTTACCCCGGCTGGTCGCCCATTGAGACCCCGAACGGGCTGGCTTGCCACGGATGGCGCTATGCGGTACAGCCCTACATCAAAAACACCGGCATCTATCTCTGCCCCAGCTTCGAGATGCCCGGAGAGCCAATCTGGAACTGGTCGTGCTACCATGACACCGAAGGCGTCTACCCGTCCAGCCTGATGAGCCGCTTGGGAGAGACGGGCAGTACCATGGAGCAGATTATCGGCATCCGACGCTCGTACGGTGGAGCCGCCAACTGGGCGCAGAAAAACGAGGTCGGTCAGCGGTTGGGCTGGATTGTCAACCCGCTCCTGCCCAACCCCGTGCGGCTGGCGTCCATCCCACGCCCCGCTTCGGTATTCCAGCTGCTCGAGTCGCGCGAGTACTGGAACGACCATGGTCCCTGGGTGCTGAACGGCGACTGGTTCCGCGTGTGGTTCGACTCGAATAAGGGCGTGGTCACCTCTCACAACGGGGTGAGCAACTGGAGCTTCCACGACGGACATGTGAAAGCCATCAAGCTCTGCGCCACCATGGGTGCGCTACAGTGGACGAACGCACAGGGACCCACCGACGACTATCTGTGGGACTGGCAGCCGGCGCAGCAGGTCGAGTGGCTGCGTGACTGGCGCGACCGCTGCCAGACTATCCCCGAATATCGCTAGTCTTTAACCCGGTCGCTCTCCCCGCTCGGGAGAGCGACCTTACTACTTCTCCTGCCCGATTACCTTCACCAGTTCGCCGAGGTACGCCTTCGCGTCGCCAAACAGCATCAGCGTCTTGTCCATGTAGTAGAGCTCGTTCTCGATGCCCGCGAAACCGGGGTTCATACTGCGCTTAATCACCATCACCGTGCGCGCTTTGTCTGCCTCGATGATGGGCATTCCGTAGATGGGGCTGTTTTTGTCGTGCTTCGCGGCGGGGTTCACCACGTCGTTCGCCCCGATGACCAGCGCCACGTCTGCGTGTGCCAGCTCCGAGTTGATGTCCTCCATCTCGAAGAGCCGGTCATAGGGGATGTCCGCCTCCGCCAGCAACACGTTCATGTGTCCGGGCATACGCCCCGCTACCGGATGGATGCCGAACTTGACATCGATACCGCGGCGGGTGAGCTGGTCAAACAGCTCGCGCACCTTGTGCTGCGCCTGCGCCACCGCCATGCCATAGCCCGGAATAATCACCACCGACGAAGCCGCCAGCAAAATGTCCGCTGCCTCTTCGGGAGTCGCGCTGCGCACCGTGCGCTCCTCCGCTTTCAATGCCTGCGGCGACACCTGCCCGAACGCACCGAACAGCACGTTGGTGAACGAGCGGTTCATCGCCTTGCACATAATCACCGACAGGATGAAACCCGACGAGCCATCCAGCGCGCCCGCCACCACCAGCAGCTTGTTCTCCAGCACAAAGCCCATCGCCGACGCCGAGATGCCCGCATACGAGTTCAACAGGGCAATCACCGTTGGCATATCTGCTCCGCCGATGGGCAAAATCAGCATCACGCCGAACGCCAGCGCGAGCGCGATGTAAATCGGAAACAACTGCGTCTGCGTCGGGTTGATGACCAGATACACGCCAATCGCAAGGGCTATCGCCAGCACCGACAGGTTCACAAAGTTCTGCCCACGGTACACAATCGGGCGGGTGGGAAGTATCTCCTGCAGCTTGCCGAACGCCATCAAGCTACCCGTGAAGGTGAGGAAGCCCAGCAGTACCTCGAAGCACAGCACCGCCGTGATGAAGGTGGTGAGGCGTTCGGGCTCATGGGTATTCCACAGGTAATACTTGGCGGTCCCGACCAGTCCCACCGCCAGGCCGCCGAAGGAGTGGGAGAGGGCTGTTCGCTGAGGAACATGTGTCATCGGCATCAGGTAGGCAATGGGTATACCGATGGCTGCGCCAATCAGCAGGGTCAGGATAATCCACCTGTAGCTTACGATTTCGGGCAACATCAGCGTCGCCACAATGGCGATAATCATTCCCACTTCGCCCGCCACCACCCCGCGACGGGCGGTGGGAACCGCACTGAGCCACTTCAGCGACAGGATGAACAGCGCCGCGGCGATGATGTAACTGGATTGCGCGATAATCTCCTGCGTGCTCATGACGACCTCCCCCGATCTTCAGGCTCGCGTCGCTTGAACATCTTCAACATGCGGTCGGTGATGAGAAAGCCGCTCACCACGTTCACCGCCGCAGCGGTGACCGCCACGCCCGCCAGCACCATCGACAGCGTGTCATGCTCCGCCCCCAGCACCAGCAACGCGCCCACCAGACTGATAGCGGAAATGGCGTTGGTGAGCGACATCAAAGGGGTATGCAACAGTGGCGACACGCGACGTATCACCTCAAAGCCGATGAAGGTCGCCAGAACAAACACGAACAGGTAGCTCAGAATATCCTCAATGCCCATCTTGTTGCCTCCTTACCCGCTCAAACCCAGCTTTTCGCGAATGCGCGGATGAACGACCTGCCCGTCTCGCGTTAACAACGTATCGTGGATAATCTGGTCCTCCACGTCCAGCGTCAGCTCCCCGTCTTTGAGCAAGTTCAGGGTGAAGCTGCTGATGTTCTTGGCGTAGAGCTGACTGGCATGATAGGGCATGGTGGCAGGCAGATTGGCGGGACCGATGATAGTGACCCCGTGGTGCACCACCGTTTGCCCGGATTGAGTCAGCTCGCAGTTGCCTCCGCGCTCGGCGGCAAGGTCCACAATCACCGAGCCGGGGCGCATTCGCTCTACCATCTCACGGGTGATAAGCACAGGGGCACGTTGACCGGGTACCGCCGCCGTGGTAATCACCACGTCGTTTTCGGGCAGCACGCCTTTCATCATCTCCGCCTGCCGGCGGTAGAAATCCTCGCCCAGTGCTTTGGCGTACCCGCCCGCATCCTGCGCGTCCTGCACCTCGAGCGGCAGCTCTACAAATCGTGCGCCAAGGCTCTCCACCTGTTCGCGCACGGCGGGACGCACATCGTATGCGCTCACCACCGCGCCCAGCCGCCGCGCAGTGGCTATCGCCTGCAACCCTGCCACCCCGGCTCCAATGACAAACACGCGAGCAGGGGTAATCGTTCCTGCCGCAGTCATCATCATGGGGAAGATTTTGGGCAGGGCTGTGGCAGCCAGCAACACCGCCTTGTAGCCAGCCAGATTGGATTGTGAGGAGAGCACGTCCATCGGCTGGGCACGTGTGATGCGCGGAACCAGCTCCAGTGCGAAGGCGATGATGCCCTTCTGAGCGGCTTCGGCGACCGGTTCAGGCGCCCAGAGAGGGTCCATCATGGCAATCCACACCTGTCCCTCCCGCGCCAGAGCCAGGTCTGCCTTCCAGCCGTCGGGGTTTGCACCCAGCGCGCGCACCTGCAGCACGATGTCCGCGCCAGCAATCACCTCCTCACGTGTGGGCAGGACGCTTGCCCCAGCCTCGGCATAGTCCATGTCGGAAAATCCCGCCCCTTTGCCTGCCCCCGCCTGCACCAGCACCTCTGCCTTTGCCTTCTTCAGCGCAGCCACGGAGGCAGGCACCAGCGCCACTCGCGTTTCGCCCGAAAAGGTCTCCTGTGTTACCCCGATGCGCATCTTGCCGTAACCTGTGTTTATAGAATAGATATCCTGTATATCTTTACTCAAAAGGAAAGCCTTATACCTGCCTGCACAATACCGACACCGTGAATTTCTTACAGAAAACACTTTCCACCCTTGTTTTTTCTCGTAAAACATGGTATATTACATACGATAAATAAAATAAGTTCGTTCAGTTCTCTCGCTGAAGGGCGCGAGTAGAAACCGAGGCAACCCAACATGAGACTGATAGACAAGGCGCGAATGAAATCCCCGTGGGTGCTGCACTACAACTCCGGCAGCTGCAACGGGTGCGATATAGAAATCCTCTCCTGCTTGACCCCAATGTATGACCTCGAGCGATTCGGCATTGTGAACGTTGGGAACCCCAAACATGCGGATGTGCTTCTGGTCACAGGGCCCGTAACCCATCGGGGAGCCAGAGTCCTGCGCAACCTGTACGAGCAGATGCCCTCTCCGAAGGCGGTCGTGGCTGTGGGCACGTGCGCCTGCTCCGGCGGCGTGTTCCGCGACTGCTATAACTGCCTCGGTGGGGTGGACAAGGTGATACCTGTCGATGTTTATGTTCCTGGGTGTGCTGCCAAGCCCGAAGCGATTATCGAAGGCGTGCTGATGGCGGTGGAGCGCATGTCCGAGCACACGCCGCTGAAACGTGGAAAGTGAGGAGAGCGATGGGCGAGGCGCATGTACAACATCGGGAGCTGCCCGATATCGAGAACGTACAGGTGGTGGAGAAGCAGCATCTCCTGCAGCGCGTGCAAGAACTCGCCGCGCAGGGCATGCGTTTCATCACCACCACCTGCATCGATAACGGCGAGCAATTCGAAGTGTATTACCACTTCGACCACCATCTGGAGTTGACCCACCTGCTGGTTACCATCGACAAGAACGAGACGTTGCCCAGCATCACGCCAGTCTACTTTTGTGCCTTCGTCGCGGAAAACGAGATGAAGGACCTGTTTGGGTTGCGCGTGGATGGGCTCAACGTGGACTATCAGGGCAGGATGCTGGTGTCCGAAGAGGTGCCTGCGCCTCCCATGCGCAAGAGAGAAGCATCTGAGAGGAGGAACGGCGATGGCAGTTAAAACCGTTTTGCCCTTTGGTCCCCAGCACCCCGTCCTGCCCGAGGCGATACAGCTGCGCATCACCCTGGAGGATGAGAGCATTGGGCAGGTACTGCCCGCACTGGGATACATCCATCGAGGCATTGAGAAGGCAGGCGAGAAAAACGACTACCCGCTGAACGTGTATCTGGTCGAGCGCATCTGCGGTATCTGCAGCGCCACACACGGACTGGCTTACTGCCTGGCGGTGGAGAAACTGCTGGGCATCGAACCGCCGCCACGTGCCAACTACCTGCGCGTGGTGTGGACGGAACTGCATCGCCTGCACAGCCACCTGCTGTGGCTGGGGTTGCTGGCGGATGCCTTCGGCTTCGAGAGCCTGTTCATGCAAATCTGGCGTATCCGCGAGATGGTCATGGACGTGCTGGAAAAGACCGCAGGTAACCGGGTGATTATCTCTGTCAACACTCTGGGCGGTGTGCGCCGGGATATGACCGATGAGCAGATAGAAGAAACGCTGAACACCCTTGCCGAATGCGAGAGGCAGCTAAACGCCATCCTGCCCGTGATACTGGAGGACTATACCGTCAAGAAGCGCACCGTCGGCAAAGGCGTGTTGACTGCCGAGCAGGCTCTGCGCCTTGGCGCTGTCGGTCCCACCCTGCGAGCCAGCGGTGTGGCGCAGGATGTGCGCATGACAGGCTATGCCGCCTATGGCGAACTGAACTTCCAGCCTGTGGTGGAACAGGCGGGCGACAGCTATGCCCGCGCGGTGGTCAGGGCGCGAGAGTGTTTCCAGACCATTGACCTGATCCGCCAGGCACTGCAACGCCTGCCAGAGGGTGACATCCAGACCAAGCCACGTGGCAACCCCAACGGGAAAGCCATTGCGCGCGTGGAAGCGCCGCGCGGCGAGCTGATGTACTTCGTGGTGGGCAACGGTACCAAAAACCTGGAGCGAATGCGCGTGCGCACACCCACACTCGCCAATGTGCCAGCCTTGCTGCAGATGTTGCCTGGCGCGGAGTTTGCCGACGTACCCGTGATTACTCTGTCCATCGACCCGTGCATCAGCTGCACGGAGCGTTGAGAGGAGAACAGCCATGCCGAAGATGCTACCAACTGTGGTGGGTAACCTGCTCTCCAAACCGGCGACCCGACCGCATCCTTATAAGCGACGCGAAGCCTTTGTGCGGGCGCGTGGAAGAATCATTTTCGACATCAGCCGATGTATCTTCTGCGGAGCCTGTGCCCTGCGCTGCCCTGCCGACGCCATCCGGGTGAACCGCGCCGAGCGTGAACTGGTTTTTGAACCCTTCCGGTGCATCGTCTGTGGAGCGTGTGTGGATGGTTGTCGGCGCGGTTGTGCGCAGATAATCCCGCAGTACCACTCACCCGCCTACACGAAGCCCGAGGAGTATTATCGCGCTCCGGTAGAAGTGAAAGAGGAAGACCAGCTGTAAAGCGCCCCCCGCAGGCGGTCGCCTGCGGGGGATGGTTTTCTACCACGCATACGCCTCCGGTGCAGGACCGCCCGGACCGGGGAAGATTTCATCCAGCTTCTTCAGCACTTCCTCGCTGAGTTTGATTTCCAGACAACGCATGGTCTCGTCCAGCTGCTGCATGGTGCGAGGACCGATAATCGGCGCGGTAACGGCAGGCTGGTGCAACAGCCACGCCAGAGCGACGTTTGCGGGCGACTCGCCCAGCTCCCTGCACAGGTTCTCCCAAGCCTCCAGTTTGTCGCGCATCTGCTCAATGCGCTTCTGCATCCCTTCGGAAGCGCGCCGTCCCTCTTGCACCCCCTGCAGCACGCCGCCCAGCAGTCCGCCAGCCAGCGGGCTCCAGGGGATGATGCCGATGCCATACGCCTGGCACGCAGGAATGACCTCCAGCTCGATCATGCGCGAGGTGAGATTGTACAGGCTCTGCTCCGAGACCAGCCCCATGAAGTGGCGCTGTTTGGCTATCTCCTGCGCCTGCGTGATGTGCCATCCGGCGAAATTGCTGCTGCCTACATAGAGGATTTTGCCCTCGCGGTACAGCTGCTCCATCGCCTGCCAGACCTCCTCCCACGGACAGTCGCGGTCTATGTGGTGCATCTGATACAGGTCGATGTAATCGGTCTGCAAACGACGCAGGCTATCCTCGCAGGCGCGTTTGATGTGCAGGATGGACAGGCGCGATTCGTTGGGCCAGTTGCCCATCGGGTTATACACTTTGGTGGCGATGACCACCTTCTCCCGACGCCCGCCGCCTTTGGCAAACCACCGACCGATAATCTTTTCGGTAACTCCCTCGCCCAGTTTCCACCCGTACACGTTGGCGGTATCGAAAAAGTTAATGCCCAGCTCCAACGCACGGTCCATGATGGCGTGGCTTTCCTCTTCACTGGTGTGGGGACCAAAGTTCATTGTGCCCAGACACAGACGACTGACACGCAAACCGGAACGACCTAAACGCACGTACTCCATTCGACTCGCCTCCCTCCAGTAGAAGTATGTGGGGTATGTGGTGGTACTCTGCTTTGGATATTTCGAGGCGAGTCAATATTTCTCCTGCAAAAGCAACAGGGCGGGACCAACGCCTGCCCTGTAAGCACGTTACACCGTGTGTTTGCCGTCAACGACGTCGGTGCATGCCCAAACCCGCAACTGCCACCGATTCACTCTGCCGGGTTGATGTGCACATACTGCTGGGCGGCAACAAGAATGCTCAACCACGATATGCTCACGTTGCACATTGTCGTGGCTATGGTCTGTACCCAAAACGGCAGCCCAGACCACGCACCGATGCCCAGCGCGACCAACGCCGGTGTCGATGCCAGCAACATTGCCGGGAACAGCAAAACGCCGAGCAACACCCGTTGGGTGTAGTCGCTCTGGTCGGGAAACCACAGGTACACCGTGAGCATCACCGTAAATAGCAACGGAACGAAGGACATGGCGATGAGCATGTGTAACCCAAGCGCGAGCAGATACATCGGTAAAACAGAGCTGAACACCGCCCACAACAGTATCTGCAACAGCCACACCATCAGCGTGGGGGGTAGCACCTCCGTCCACAATACCACCCGCGCGGCAAACGGCAACGATTTGTTCATCTCTGCACGCCGTATGACGCTCACTAACCAGCTCTGTGTGGTGAGCACCAGAAGTACGGTGGACATATACTGGATAGCCACCATGAAGCCCAGTTGCTCGGAAGGCGTGAGACTTCGCGCTTGTAGCATGAAAACCGTTGCCATCACCACCGAACCGATGAACACGGTTACGGGTATTTGCAGTGTGTTTGACAGGCGCAGCATCAGCAGGCTATGGCACCACAGCAGTGCCCACGCCCCCTGCGGCACCCAGCGTTCGAACAGTCGCCAGCGCACAGTCCGTTTGCGCTTCTGCGCCGCGGCAACAGAGGCTTCATAGGCAGCTTGGGCAGGGCTTTGCCGTCGCAAGGCAAAGGGGCTCGATAGAGTGGCTATCTGCGCCGCCACATCGTAAAGGAGGTATTCGTAGCGCCACAACAGCACCACTGCCCACGCCAGTGCCCCTACCCACAGCACAAAACCCAGACTTACAGCAGGCGTCCAGCCTTCGGTGAAAGCAAGTGCCGCCTCTGCCAGTGCGCGCACCGGAAACAGGGGCACCACCAGTGTCGGGTTATGCAGCAGATGCCACACCACTTCGTGCAGCGGGTCAGTGCCGCCCTGCCACGCGCGGTAGCCGTGCCAGCCCAGAACCGCCGCTAACGCCCCCATCAGTCCCCAGAACATCCACTTCAAACGGCGATGAAACCCTGGCTGGCGTTCCTCCTGAAGCACGATGAGAATGCCAGCCATCAGCAAAGCCACGAAAGCCAGCAGATACATACTGGGATATACCCACGCCAGGCGAGCGCGAGAAGGAGCACTGCCCGTCAATAGGCTTGCCAGCAGGTCGTGTCCTATCGCTGCCGCCATGATGAGCAGGATCAGCAGCACCATCAGACTGTTCACCAAGCCGCGCGTGAATAACAAAAAAAGGAACACCAGCAGGCGTCGCTGTGGTGCAGGGAAAACAAAGTGAACATCTGCCTGCGTGAATAAAGGCACCGTGCGAAATGTCACAGGAAACAACGGCTGCCACAGCATCACCAGATGTATCCCCATGAGCAGCGCGATGAGATACTCCGTGTGGAACTGGCGCAAGTCCGCAGGCAGAGGGGTCGTAGTGACGCTTGCGTGTCGCAGGGAGAAAAACAGGTTACTGCCAATGGTGAACGCGAACCACAGTATCACGAGCACGGCGAAGGTTGCCCGCAGAGGGTTGGTGAACGTACGGCGCACACTATTGACCAGAAGGCGCCATGTCAGAAACCACAGTGCCTGCATCTTCCGCCTCCTCGGTCAGGCGCAGAAATACCTGCTCGAGCGTGCTGTCCGCCATTTGCGCCTGCGCCCGCAGTTCGTCCAGAGTGCCTTCCGCCAGTTTGCGCCCCGCCTGCATGATAATCACGCGGTCGCACAACCTTTCCGCGGTGTCCAGCTGGTGCGTGCTGACCAGAATCGCACATCCTTCATCGCGCAGGCGTTGCAACTCACTCTTCAGTTCATGTTGCCCTTTGGGGTCAATGCCGATCAGCGGCTCGTCACACAGAAACACCTTCGCGTCATGCACGAACGCGCAGGCGACCGCCAGCTTTTGCTTCATGCCTTTGGAGAGGGTGGCAACCAGCGCATGTTCCTTCTCCTTCAGGTCAAAGCGGTGCAGCAGGTCATCGATCCGTGCGCGAAAGGTATCCATCGTGCCGTAACACATCGCCACGAACTGGATATGCTCGCGCACGGTGAGCAATTCGTAGGGACCGGGCACTTCAGGGATGAAGGCAAGCAGCTGCTTTGCCTCTCGTTCCTGTCGCGCGAGGTCGTAGCCGCCAATCACGATTTGTCCGGCATCGGGCTGCAGGATGCCGCAGATACAGCGCAGGGTGGTGGTCTTCCCTGCGCCGTTGGGTCCCAGCAAACCGACGATCTCTCCTGCCTGTACGTGCAGGCTCAGTCCGTTCACCGCCCGCACGCTCCGAAAGGATTTGTACAGATTGGTAACCTCAAGCATCGTGTTCCGCCAACCCTGGTGGCTGTCACGATTCACTACCTTCTGGAGGGCGAGGTTCCTGCCGAGTCGTTGCGGTACACCGGTCTTCGGCTCACCAGGAGGTTCGCCTTCCAACTGGCTAAGAAGCCAGGAATCGCTTGGCGCACTATTAGTGGTCTAACACACGTGATTTTTCGGATATGCGTAGAGCAGTTTCGCGTGCCTGTCATTCTGAAAGGTGCGGCTTTAGCCGCAGATCGGTCGCGCCGTTAGGTGAGGGAGCAAACTCCGATATGTTGAATCCTCTGTGCGTATCCACTTAATCGTTCGCTCATCCCTGTAGTAACTTTAACCGTTCGGAACCCGTCTTCCTTTTTGAAGTTGACGGACGGTAAGCATTTTGCTATAGTTCGGTATGTGCTCTTGCTTTATAGTGCTTACAGGGTGTGTTGCGGTTTGCGCACAGAAAGGAGGCATCTATGTCCCGCACCCTGCTGGATCGCCTGCGCGGACGTATCGTTCGCGTGCAGCGTCAATATGGCATGAGCTGTGAGGAAGCGACCGATGTCGTGTGCGAATCGCTTACCGCATGCCTTTGCTGTTTGCGTGCCCAGCACCCCGACGAGCCTGCCGACGGTTTGCTAAGTCACCTGAGGCCCGGCTTTCTGGATACGGTAATCCGAAAACGGGTTGCCGACCATTATCGGCGTCAGAGATGCGAACAGCGCGCCATAGCGGAATGCACGAGAGCACTGGTAGCCCGCAACCCTGAACAGCAGGCTTTTATGCTCCTCCTCGCCGATGAGATCTGGGATGCTTTACCCGAAAACTGCCGGCAGGTGGTATATCTTCGCATTTACGAACAATGTTCATGGGACGAGATTGCCCAGGTGACGGGCTTGGGGGTGAGCGCGGCAAAGATGCGCTTTCAAAGAGGTATCGAACAGGCGCGGAAAAAATTGGGCGTAACCTGTGACGAATCTTCCCCATCGAACGATTTCTTTATTGGAAGCACTCTAGCGGGCGAGACCGCCTATACACCTGACGGAGGAGAGAACAGCAATGCGACGACGGATTTACCTCTTGAGCACCGCCCTCATACTGGCGCTGGCGAACCTGATGATGTTGCCTATCACCGCAAACAGCGTCGTACCCGTCGCGTGGGGGGGACAGCGAAGTGAAGGTTGTGGGTGCGGAGAAGGCGTAGATAGGCAGATAGCGATGCACCACAAGGACGGTTTGCGCTTGACACCAGCATCCGTGGACTGCAGGGGGTGCCGCAAGACCCGCAACGACCCCAATAACAGTTGGTGTATCGCCAGTCTACCTTGTGCGACGAACCCTGTAACTTACAGGATGTTGGTCCGCAACAAGTGCTGGTATAATTGCGGAGATGGAAATACGTATGTCGCCTGCGGACAATGGACATCGACTAATCTATGCTGTGCGCCTGGGCAGTATACGGAGCCACCATGTGACAATACGGGCGAGATTCTGTGTGAGATAGTAACTCCCGGTAGTTGTCCATAGTGGTCTGCCAAACTCGCCCCGTTACAAGGCCTGCGCAATGGCGTAGCAGGGGCATCCCAGCGCAGAATCCGAGAAGGAGGACACTGAAATGGCTCGCATGAAACGAACCGCCTTCACCGTACTGGAGCTGCTCATCGTCATCGCGATTATCGCGTTGATCGCGGCTCTGCTGTTCCCACTGTTCGCGAGCGCGCGCAAGAAGGCGCGTGAAACGCAGTGCATGAACAATCTGCACCAGGTATACGTCGCGTGGAGCTTGTATACCAGTGACTACCAAGACACCGCACCGATAGCACTTGACTTTATCCTGCCATACGTCAAGGATCGGGCGGTGCTGGTGTGCCCGCTGGATCAGTATGGTGGTTTTAACACCGATGCGACTGCGCATGCACAAACCCCCATCAGCTACGACTACATGGGGTTGATGTTTGGCAATGACCCTCTGCCCAAACCGCTCCAGAGCATCCGTGCTATCCGCGAAAAGGATCCCAACTTTGGGTTCCTGTTTTGCTATCTACATGGACGCTTAATCTATCCCGGCTTGCCTCATCCGACAGAACATGCCTTCTGTGGAAAGGTACTGCGGGTGAGGCGAGATGGTTCCATTCAGGCGAAAGACGTGCCGATACGTAAGATCAGTACAGGCGCGGGTTCAGGTAAAGAGGGGCGCTGTGCATGGGAATTGCTAACCGATTTACCTATGCCATCTGATCATGGGAGAGACGGCGGTCCTGAAGAGATTTGCCATGGCACCATTATCTGCACGAGGTAGGAGAAAGAAGGCAGGGCAGCAAACGATGCAAGGCGTGCACTGGCTTGCCGCGGTGATAGCAGGCGTTGTCACATTCCTGTTGCGCAAGCATGTGCAACTCGTTCTAGACGGCGCATTGTACCAGGTGTGGACGCCTCCTTTGCCTTCTGGCGTGCACATTGTGATGTTTACCACAACGCAGGAGATGTGGAACGCTGTATTACGTTGGTGGCAGCAAACCACGTGGGTGGGGTGGTTGTGGTTTATCGCCTGCGGCGCCGCAGCGGGGTGGTTGTTACGCGCACGTTTGGAGGCTAAGGAGGGAAGCATTCTGGGAAGCGCGTGGCTGATTCCGGGTTTGGCAATCGCCGCCTTAATCGTTGCGGATTACCAGCCAGCTACGCTCTGGAGCCTGATACACGTGCCGGGGGTTAGGTTGTGGGCATTATTGCTGTTGATCGGGCTTGTGTTCGCTGTGAATCTCGTTTGGGCGGCGCTGCTGGAGAGACTTATCTTGTTCCTCGGCAGGAAGATACCGGAATGGCTTGGGTAAAACGGAGGCGTTCACCGTGCTGGAGCTGCTCATCGTCATCGCAATGATCGCAGTGAGCAGGGACGGTGTCTGTGGGAGCTGTTGACCGACCTGCCTATGCCACCCGACTACGGAAAGGGCAGAGGGCTTGAGAAAATTTGCTATGGAACAATCGCCCCTTGACGACTCACGCCCACCCGCGATACACTCAAGGTATGAGACACCGAAAGATACATGTGGGCATCGGCGGCGCGTCGGGCTATGCAGGAGGCGAGCTCGTTCGCCTGCTGTTACAGCATCCCGACGTACAGATCACCTACCTGAGCTCGCACACCTATGCAGGCAAATCCATCAGCACCGCCTTCCCCGGATTCGCCGCGCACCACCTGCCACCGCTGGAAGAGTTCGACGTGCAACGGGCAGCGCAGAAGAGCGACATCCTCTTTCTGGCGGGCGAGACAGGTTTTGCCATGCAAGTTGCCAAGCCCTTGCTGGAGGCGGGCGTGCGCCTGATTGACCTCTCCGCCGACTTCCGCCTGCACAACCCCGCCGTCTACGCGCAGTGGTATAAGCGCGAGCACTCCGCGATAGACCTGCTGGACGAGGCGGTATACGGCTTGCCGGAGCTGGTGCCGCACAGCCAGCTGCGCGAGGCGAGGCTGGTTGCGAACCCCGGCTGTTACCCCACTGCCGCCCTACTGGCGCTGGCTCCGGTAATGGCGCAGGGGTGGGTGGATACCGAGTCGCTGGTGATAGACGCCAAATCGGGTGTGTCTGGCGCGGGCAGGTCGAAGTTCGGGCTGGACTACCATTTCGCCGAGATAAATGAAAGTATGCGCGCCTACGGCGTACCCAGTCACCGCCACACGCCGGAGATCGAACAGAAGTTGTCGGATGTGGCGGGCAGAGCAATCACGGTGACCTTCACGCCCCACCTGATACCTGTCACGCGCGGCATCCTGTGTACCGCCTACGCGAAGCTGGTGCGCCCCTTCTCCGCGCACGAGCTCACCGTGCACTATCGGCGGTTCTACCAGGATAAGACCTTCGTGGTGGTGCGCGACCCGGGCGATTTCCCCGCCACCAAACACGTCGCGGGCACAAACTATTGCCACATCAGCCTGACGGTCGATGAACGGAGGGGACAGCTGGTGGTGACCAGCGTAATAGATAATCTGGTGAAGGGCGCGGCAGGGCAGGCTGTTCAGAACATGAACCTGATGTTCGGGCTGGCGGAATCGCGCGGGTTAGAGCTGCCGCCAGTGTTTCCATAAGCATAAAAAGTTCACGGAGGGCGGCTTGCCAAAGGTTCGCCCTCCAGCAACGCAGGCTAAAGCCTGCGGCTACACGAGCCTCCCGCCAAGCCGTAGGACTCCTGTCCCCGACTCGCCCGGCACCACACCGCCCAGAGCGCTACTCGTACGTCGTGGCGATGCGAACCAGTTCCGCTTCGTTGAGCAGTATCATCCGCCGTCCGAAGAAATCGATGTAACCATCCCGGCGGAAACGGTTCAGGATAAGCGTCGCGGTTTCGCGCGTGGTACCCGACAGGCTGGCAAGCTCATGGTGCGTCAGGCGAATGTTCAGTGCGATTCTGCCCGTAATGATGTCGGTGCGGTAGCGGTCGAACAGCCACAGGATGGTCTTCGCCATGCGCTGGGGCACTTCCAGAGCGACAAGGTCTGACGCCTTCTGTTCCATAGCCCGCCGCCTGTCCGCCATGATGTAAAGAATCAGCTCCTTGATCTCATTATCTTCCTGCATCCAGCGCTGGAAAGTCTCGACCGGCACTACATAGAGCTCGGTATCTTCATGAGCCTCCGCCGTGTTGACCCGTTGCGACGGGAAGAACAGCGCCATCTCCCCAAAAATCTCACCGGGATCAAACAGCGCCAGCGAAATCTCTTTGCCAGCCGGCGACTGACGATAAATCCGCACCCGCCCCTCTTTCACAATATACACTTCGTTCTCAGGGTCGCCGGGTTCGAAAACGGTATCACGGCGGCGTACAAATCGCTCCTGTGCTTCCTGTTCCAGCTTGCGGGCGATGCGTCCGTCGAGAGCTGAAAACATATCGACTCGCTGAATGAAGTCTTTGACCAGGTCCTGTACCATCGGTTCACACCTTCCGGAATGTATTGTAATCTACACTTAGTATACCGTACACCGAAGCAAAACTGTATCAATTTCACATAATTTCGCCTGCTTTTGCTGGAGTGCCCGGCGTCGCCCACATTTAATGTGAAGTTAATAAGCATTGTCTCTCTGTTTGTTGACTCCCTGTGGCGAACCCTGTATACTCTACTTGGTCACGAGTGTCTTCCGTTAAACTCAAGGAAAGGGGGAGAAAAACATGAAATCGCTTATGCGCTTGACCCTGTTCGCTTTCGGATGGATGGTACTGGTGTCCGCGGCACCGGCAGATTTGCTGGTGTGCAGCGTCAACGGCGACCGCATCTTGCGCTTCGATGAAACCACCGGTGCGTATCTGGGGGACTTTGTGCCAGCACGAACCGGCGGGCTGGACGAACCTCAGGGAATGGAGTACGGTCCCGATGGCAATCTGTACGTGTGCAGCAACGACCAGCACGCAGTCCTGCGCTTCGACGGAGTGACCGGCGCGTTCATCGACGCTTTCGTGCCGCCAAGAAGCGGTGGATTGAACTCACCGGCTGACCTCGAGTTCGGTGCCGATGGCAACCTGTACGTTACCAGCTACGGTAACGATGCGGTGCTGCGCTTCGATGGACGAACGGGTGCCTTCATCGACGTATTCGTGCCATCAGGCAGCGGCGGGCTGGACACGCCGGCGAGTCTCACTTTCGGTCCCGACGGCAACCTGTATGTGAGCACCTGGGAGCGGGCTCAGGTCATGCGTTTCCACGGGCAAACCGGCGCGTTTATCGATGTGTTTGTCAACGACCCGGTGAACCTCTATCCGGCGATTGGCGTTCGCTTCGGTGCCGACGGGCACCTGTACGTCTCCGGCGGATTGTTCCACCGCGTGATGAAGTACCATGGCACGACGGGTGCACCTCTGGGAGCCTTTATCCCTGCAGGCAGTGGAGGGCTGTACGGGGCGTACGGCTATGAGTGGGGTCCCGACGGACGGTTCTACCTGGCCAGCTACGGCGGGAACTCCATCCTGGTTTACGACGGCACCACCGGGGCGTTCATCGGCACCTTCGTCGCGCCGGGAGCAGGTGGACTGACACAGCCGGGCATGATCCTGTTCACCCCCCGTCCGGTGAAGGGTAAAGTCACCCTGAGCGAGTATGACCCCACGAAAGTGGTGCAGGTGCCGGTCACGCTCAAGGTGTACCAGGCGGGGCAGCTGGTGCGCACCGCCACGCTCACTCTGGATGACGATGGCAACTACACCCTGCCCAATGTGGCGCCGGCCACCTACGACTTCGCCTTTAAAGCCAGCCACTGGCTGCAGGTGGTCGTGCGCGACGTGGTAGTGCCCAAGTCGGGGTTGACAGGGCTGGACGTTACCCTCCTCAACGGCGACATCGACGGCGACAACGAGGTGACCCTGTTCGATTTCGGCGAGCTGGTGGCAGCCTTCGGCTCCAGCCCAGGCAGCAGCAATTGGAACCCCAACGCCGACCTCGATGGTGACGAAGAGGTCACGCTGTTTGACTTTGGAATCCTAGTACAGAACTTCGGAGCCACCGGGGATGAGTAGTCTGCACAGAAAGAGGTAGGCAGTAAGCGTTAAAGGGGGCAGGCCAATGCCTGCCCCCTTTTCTCACTATACGGTATGGAGCCTTCTTACCTCTTCCGTCGGCGCAGTGCCAGTGCAGCGACGCCCAAACCCAGTACCGCAACGGTGGCTGGCTCGGGAACCACGGCGATGTTGTTAAAGAGCGCAGCACCGCCGTTGCTGGGGTTGTTTTTGTCTATCTGCACCTGCAGGTAGCCACCGGGAGTAATCCAGCCGGTGAAAAGCCCCTGGTCTGCCAGCGCCAGCGCAGGGCTGGAAATGCCGTTGGCAGAGTAGATAATCTTGTACAGTCCATCACCCGGGTCTTTGAAGAAGGTGACCCCCAGACGGATGGTCTGACCGGAGTTGTACGACAGTCCGTGAGAGGCATTGAAGCTGTAGAAGGGGAAGGGCCAGCCAAAGGCCACCACCTCATGGGCATCGGTGTTTACGATAAACTGTCCTTCCGAGTAGCCCCACGGCATACCGATGCGAATCAAATAGCCCGCCTCCTTGCGAGGAGTAGCTGGCGCGCCGATCAGCGTGAGGTCAAACGACATCACCCACGGAACGGAGAGCGGAACTTGTAATTCGCTGACTCCATCGCCGGATACGAACCACGCATGACGGTTCGCCCACTCCGGGTCCGCACCATCACCATCCACCTTGTTATCGGTGAGCAGGATGGAGGGCCAGGCGTTGAAGTGGCTGGAGATCGAGTCGGTGTCGTCGTTAAATACCCGGTCCAGGATCACCGCCTTATTGATTTGTGCATTTGCCCAGGTCACCAGTCCCAGGCTCAGCACGGCCAGCAGTAAGAGCCTTTTCATGCGACAACCTCCTTTCAGAATGGATTGGATACCGCACTTGCTGTACTTGAGGAGCAGGGCCGCTCTCTTATCCGTGACATTAACCGGTACATCACTCGCAGACACCACACCTACTCGTTCCCTTTTCACTTTAGCACCTGCTCGCAGAAAAGTCAAGTGATTTTGCGGATATCGAGAACAAATTTCTTCCTCTCAGGAGTCACGCGGTTGAGACAATAGCCGCTGTTTGCCCTGCTTACTCGCGACCGCAGAGCCTCGCGAAGCGCCCCAACCCTCTGGTCATCCTCAGCGTGAGAGAAGGGTCTTCGAGATTCTTCGCTCTACTCCGAATGACAGCCTTTTGTCATGCTAAGCGTTAGCGAAGCATCTCATCCCTGTCACCCGGAGCGTCGGCTACAGGGTTCGGAGATTCTTCGCTCTACTCCCAATGACAGTGTTGCCCTTTGTCATGCTGAAGTCTATGTTGTTTGTCAAGGGCTACCAGCCGCTACCCCCCCACAGCGGGCATATACTCAGACACG